>CATYHY010000013.1 GCA_958407085.1 uncultured Collinsella sp.
CCATGACGACCTCCACCAACCGGAGCGGAGCGGAGGTTTGTGCGGGGTCTCATGGACCCCTTGACGCGGCGTAGCGGAGGTGCCACCCGGCCGCATAGCCGTAGCCAAGTCGCGGCGGATGCCGGCTAGCAAAGACCCGACCGAGTACCCATAAATCAAGGCGGCCTCACGATGGAGAGACCGCCTTGATTCCTCGTTTTCCTCTTTTGTTGTTTTGCGTAGCCCTAAACTGAGCACAATTCGGAGCCAGTATTCAATCAATCATCTATTGGTAGTCGTTTGCATACGAGCTATAGAAGAGCGCCTTGCAATCGACATCGCTGTAGCCCATAACAGCATCCTGTACATCGGCGCGCAAGAGGTTAAGCACCTTGTATACGCCCCCTCCCATGTCCCCAACGAAAAGCACCTGCTTAAATACGTTGGGATACTCACGCAGATAGGCAACGTAACCTCTGAGCTTGGCAAGCGTGTCACTGAGGAAATCACCGTGCGGATCGACGATTGACGGTCTGATTGTCCCGTCACCGTCCTTCACAAAGAAGAGGAAGTCCGGATGCAGGGCCTTGCGTCCCACCGAAGACATGTACGGAATCGAAAACGCCTTGGCAGACATGCTGCCCGACGGATTGCGATAGAAGGCAACCGTGCGATTCTTTGCCAATTCGTTCCTAACGATATAGTCTTCCGCCGGGTTCAGGTCAAGCGGGCAGAGGCCGTCCTCTTTCTGCACGATATGGCACGGATACTTAGCGAAGTCATCCGACGTGCTGGCAGACGTGGGCCACTCTATCTTTGTGAGGCGCTTGCCTTCGGTTTCACGGGCCAGCTCGTCGTAACGCTGCTTTGCCGAGTCGTTAAGGTAGTCATAATCGCCAGATCCATCGACCTTATCGAAGTATTCCTTTCGGCATTGAGCCGCCCAGCCCTCGAGCGCATCAACGATGGCCTGTGTGCGCACCGCTGCGGCAAGGCGCAAGTCGCACTCGGGGCGCCCAAGCTCCTTGAAGTTGGCGCGACGATACTCATTCGCAAACTCCTTAGTGAAATGCATGTCGGCGTCGCGGGCGGCCTTTCTGAGGCCCTCGGCGTCCGTGCGGGCCTCCTCCTGCTCCTGGTCCTCGGTCTCGTTGAGCTTGTCGAGCGTGATCTTGACGGTCTCGGCAACCTCTACGTCGTGTTTGGCTTCGCGGTACTCGTCCTCGTTAGCAACGATGTATCCCTTGAGTTTCTGGACGAACTGTTTTTTCACGTCGGCCGCGGCATTGACATCGAGGCCAGTCTCGACAAGCAGAGTCGCCGTCTTAACCAGGCTCTGGAATTCGTTTCTAGCCTTCTTCGGAATGCGCTGGACGGGTATGGAATCGAAGGCTGTGCGGATGCCCTGCCACTCCTGATGCGTGAAAGACTGCTCGCGTTTGGTGGGCGGCTTGGGCTTTGCCATGGGCACGGGTTTTACGACCGAGACGGGCTGGGTCGGCTCGGTCTGTGTGGAACTTGGCTCAGGTGTCGCAGGTTGCTGCGGGGCAGACGCTGCAACGTAGTTGCCCGTTGCGGGCTGAGGCGCCAGCTCCGCTTCTGGCGCCGGGACGTCGACGGACCTGACCGCCGAGGCAAGCGAGGGCTGCGTTCCCTGCATGTCCAACGGCTCTTGAATCGCGATGCCGGCAAGTGGCGCCTGGTAGCCGGGTTGTGCCTGCCGCGCCGCCTCAATGGCCTTCTCGTTCTCCTCGTACGCCTTGAGCTCCTGTTGGTAGTCGGCTTCGGACTTGGGCGCAGCCGCCGTGATAGTCACGGGGTTGAGAACGATGTTCTGCTTGCCGATGGAGCTCTCGCCCATGTCGTCCTTGCGGCCCATGAGGTAGTCGACCACGTCCTGAGTGCTCTCGGGATTGAACTGGGGCAGGTAGCAGGCGACGGAGTTCAAAAGATCATCGGATTCGATGCGCCGCGCAAGTGGAGTGCGTACCATACGTCCCACGAGCTGTGCGATATAGGTCGAGTCCGAACGCCTGCGCTGCGAGAAGATGACCTCCGCTCGCGGGCAGTCCCATCCGTTGGAGACAGCCTCCTTGGCGAAGAGCACGCGAATGCGCGAGGTGTCCTGAACGAACTCGGGTTCGACATAGGGAATAAGGTATTTTCCCGCCGTGATGTCCTTATGCTCGCCGAAGACGTTGGCGAACGACATCGCCTCGGAAAGGCCGGGGACCAGGCCCGTGATCTGGTCGCACATCTCAGCCAGGGCCGAGCTGCTCACGTTGTCCGCCGCTTGGATGAGCAGCAGCGGGTTGACGGGACTCTCGCCCTCGCGGGCACAGTACTCGCCCCACTCGCGGCAGGCCAAGGCATAGCGCTCGCACGCCATAGTGAGGTACTGGTGCTCGACTGGGTCGTCCTTCTCTGGCACGCGCAACTCGATGATGTCCTTGAGCAGACCTGACTCCTGGACCTCGCGAGGAGTCACAGCGACCTTTGGCATACGCACGCGATCGGCGCGCTGGTCCATGGCCGCCTCGAACCTCTGCGGTGTGGCGGAAATCCCGACGACGACGGGCATCGCGGCCCGGCCATCAAGCCCATCAATAAGGTTTGCGTAGATAGTCACCGTGCCGCGCTCGCTCGAGGCATTGGCGCCCAAGCCGCGGTGCGCCTCGTCGATGAACAGATAGAGGTTACGCTCCGGGTCCCTGATGGTGCGGTCAAGGATGTCCCAGAACACGCGGCCGGAGTTGGCCTCACTACCCTTGGTGAGCAGGCCGTTCTTACTGAGTAGGTCCTTGCTGAGGAAATAGACGTGGCGCGGCTCGAGAATGTCGTGCGCGGCTCCGAAGTCGTTGGTAATTGTGACCAGGTGGCGCCTGTCAAGGATGTTGTCTGCCAGCTTGTCCGCCACATTTGAGAAACGCACACCCGTCTGCTCGTTCAGGCTCGGGGAATCCGAGAGCCAAAGAACGACGGCATTCTCGTCGGGCATGAGGCTCAGATCGTCGTCTCCGAAAAAGAGCGCTTCGATCGTCGCTGCGCACATGACCGTTTTGCCCGACCCCGTGGGAGATGCGAGGCATATCGAGGACAGCTCGCCGTCCTGCTCGTAGCGTCGGCGCATCGACTGCAACTTGTTCGCCAGGGTCGCGACCGCACCGGCTTGGAAATCCTTAAGTTCGACTCTCATGTTTACCTCACCGCATCCTCGGCGGCAATCTTGAACGATTGCAGGTAGTTCTCGTACAGGCGGACGACGTCGAGCCCAGGCAGTTGTGCCTTGACGGAGGCGTATCGAGCCGTGTCGTCCGTGATCACATAGGCGCACCCTATGCTGGCATTCTGCTTGACGGCGTCTATGAAAGCGCCGACCGAAGCAAAGTCGAAGAGGACGGCGTAGGCGTCGGCCATGGCAAAGCCCGGCTGCTCGTGCTTGATGATGCTGCCGCGCGAACCAGCGCGCAGCCAGAGCAGGGGCGCGATCTCCTCGAAGGCCACGCCCAGCTCGACGGCGTCCGGGTCTTCGTAGGTGAGGTCAAAGAAGACGGCGTTTTCCTCGAAGCCGTCGGCCATGGGGAACTCGTCGGTGAACTTGTAGTCACCCTTGATGGAATCGCCCTCGGGCGTCTTGCCCGTGATGGCCGCCGTGACGCGTGGTTTGGTAACGTACTGGCAGATGCCCAGCGCCTCCCATTCGGGGTCGCCCTGGCGAAGACCGCGCTTGGTGAGCTTTTTGGATTCGTCCTCGGAGACCTCGTTATTCGTTACGCTGATGGAGCGCCTACGCCCGCCGTCCTGATGGTTCAAGCGCATGACGGCATGTGCCGTGGTGCCCGATCCTGAGAAGAAATCGACTACAAGGGCGTCGGGCTTGTCGGCAACAACGGAAGCGATTGAGAGCTCGGTCGCATAAAGGGACTTTGGAAATGTGAAGCGCCTATCGCCGATGAACTTTTTGATATATCGGCTCCCGTATTCACCGGCAGAGAACTGCGAGCCACTCCAAACAGTTGTTGGAATGGCAGAGCGCTCTCCCTGCTCTTCGAGAAGCAAGGACCCATCCTCAGCCTTGCCGATGAGTTTAATTTCTCCATTCTTGAGACGCTCCTCTTGGGAATCTCCTAGGTAAAGGAGGGAGTACCGATCACTCTTTTTGTTGTACTCACCTACTTTTGCGCACCCGCGATCAAGCTTGGCCTGTAGAGCATTCTGGGAGATCCTCCAAGTCGCCTCTCGGCCATCGGTCCTAATAGGCCAAACTGCCCTGAGACCCGTTTTTGTCGGTATCTTTGTCCAGTCTTGTTCAAGGGGGAGAGAAGCGCCGAGCTCCTTAATTGTCGCGGTCTCCTCATCGATATAGATGGGATAGAAGAGGTTCGGCCTTGCGGTGCGAGCGGCATTGGGACCGCCCCTCAGCAGCCGCTCCCAACGTACTTTACGTTGGGAGCGGCTGCTCGACGCGTCATCAGCCACTTTTTCCTCAAGTTCTCCGAACTCAACGGAATAGAGTCTGCGGTCCACTTGGCACGGCGCGGCGGTGCCAAAAAAGCAAAAGACAGCGTACTCGTCAGCTCTCTTGAACTGGTTGCCGCGGGCAACCCCGTTCTTGTTTATGGTGATTGAAACCGTCTGGATACCGGTCGCGTTGGGAAAAACGCTCTCTAAAAGAAGCTCAAGCCTTGCGTACTCCTTCTCGTCGATCGTCACGATGAGTACGGAATCGTTGGGGTTGAGCAGCTGCTTGGCGAGCTTGAGGCGGCGCTCCATGAAGGCAAGCCACTTGGAGTGGCGATAGGCGTCGGAGCCGTCGACGTAATCGTTGTTGTATTTCCAGTCGCGGGCGCCAGTGTTATAGGGTGGGTCAATATATATGCAGTCCACTTTGCCTGCATAGGCAAAGGCCAAGGTTTCAAGAGCATGGTAGTTTTCGCCGTTAATGACTACTTGATAGGGCTTATCGCCAGCGCGCTCGACACGCCCAGTCTCTTTGAGGCCAGCATAAATCGGCTGGTCATATTCAGCAACAGGCACGACATCGTCGACAGCAACGGAGCGGGGCTCACATTCGTTTTCGTCATACGAGGGCGATTGATATGGCTTTAGATCAGCAACCCCCCCCCCGAACGGCATTTACCAACCATAGCAGTTGGGAGCTAGAGTCCTCTTTTTTACCACGCTCGGGAAGCACCTGTACGACATCGCCCTCCATGATAGGTTTGCCATAAAGGCGAAGTCGCTCTGGACGGTTGTGTTCAAATACAAGCCCAAACTGGCGCTGCGCAGCAAAGGCGCGGATGTCGGCAGCGAGCTGACGATCGCCCAGCTTGACAGCGCGATCAACAAGGTTCTGAACGACCGCTTGCGCCGTCTGAGACATCACTTCTCCCCCTTGCACTTCTCGTCAATCCATTCGCGCAGGACTTTAGCCACCGTCTTATCCTGGCGCGCGGCATAGGACTTAAGAGCCCGCTTATCCTCGCGGGTTATCGAGAGCGTGAACTTATCTAGCTCCCTTTCGGCATGAACAGCCTGATCTTCCTCCATGATCGCCCCTCCGAATTGACCTGTTCTACGTTCCTTAATTGACCGAAATCATTTTACTTCAGAATACGTAATTACGTAATTACGTATGCCAATTTGAGCCATGCATCACTCAATCACTAGTCAGTATTCGTTGACGAATCGTTGGGGATAACGAATATATCGAGGTAGACAGTCGTTTTTACCGTCTGTGAGTACCAGCAAATCGATACTCAAAACGTCGTGAGTACATTTTGAGTACCAGTCCGAGCGGCCTCTTGCGGGCGGACGCGATCTGCCGGTCAGCATTAATTGAAATAAATTGATGGCGTTGCTTCGGTAATTGAAAACACTTTAAAAAATACCAGCAAACAATAATCCCAGCTAAACAGCTTGAGAGATTGCGTGGCTGGTTTGCATGTACCACATACACCACAATGCACAAGCATCCATGGCACGCAAATAAAAAACGAGGGAGGCCGCATCCGACCTCCCTCGCAAAGAGCTATTTACTATTCCCACTCGATGGTCGCGGGCGGCTTGGACGTGATGTCGTAGCACACGCGGTTGGCGCCGGGAACCTCGGCAACGATGCGGCCGGAAATGCGGGCCAGCACGTCGTAGGGCAGCTTGGCCCAGTCGGCGGTCATGGCATCGCTGGACTCGACGGCACGCAGGATGATCGGGCGCTGGTAGGTGCGCTCGTCGCCCATAACGCCGACGGACTTAATGTCGGGCAGGACCGCAAAGTACTGCCAGCAGCTGTGCTCGGAGTTGCGCTCGCCGGTCTGCTCAAACAGACGCTGGTTGTAAGCATCCAGCTCCTCGCGCACGATAGCGTCGGCGTTCTTGAGGATCTCGAGCTTCTCCTTGTCGACCGCGCCGATGATGCGGATGGCCAGACCCGGGCCCGGGAAAGGCTGGCGGAACACGATGTGACCCGGCAGGCCCAGCGCCAGACCGAGCGCGCGGACCTCATCCTTAAAGAAGTGGTCGAGCGGCTCGATGAGGTCGAAGTGCACGCCCTCGGGGAACGGGATCAAGTTGTGATGGCTCTTGATGGTGGCCGTCTTGCCACCCGTCTTGCGAGCGCCGGACTCGATGATGTCGGGGTAGATGGTGCCCTGAGCCAGGTACTTGACCGGCTTGCCATCGGTCTCGAGCTGCTGCGCCACGGCGAAGAACTCTTTCCAGAACTGCGTACCGATGATGCGACGCTTCTCCTCGGGCTCGGTCACGCCGGCCAGAAGCTCGGCATAGCGGTCCTCGGCGTGGACGTGGATAAAGTCGACGTCAAACTGCTTGGTGAAGACCTCCTCCACCTGCTCGGGCTCGCCCTTGCGCAGCAGACCGTGGTTGATGAACACGCAGGTCATCTGCTTGCCCACGGCGCGAGCGCCCAGCGCAGCCACGACGGAGGAGTCGACGCCACCGGACAGGGCCAGAATCACGCGGTCGTCGCCGACCTTCTCGCGGAACTCGGCCGTCATGGTCTCGACCAGGTTGTCCATGCTCCAGTTGGGCTCCAGGCCGCAGATCTCAAACAGGAAGTTGCTCAGCAGCTGCTGACCGTACTCGGAGTGCTTGACCTCGGGGTGGAACTGCGTGGTGAAAATCTTGCGCTCGACGCACTCCATGGCGGCAACCGGGCACACGTCGGTGCTGGCGGTAACGGTAAAGCCCTCGGGCACCTCGGAAACGGCGTCGCGGTGGCTCATCCACACGGTCTGCTCCATGGGCGTAGAGTTAAAGAGCTTGGCACCAGCCGTGCGCGTGATGGTGGCGCGGCCATACTCGCCCACCTCAGAGTGGCCGACCTTGCCGCCGAGCGTCACGGCCGTGATCTGATGGCCGTAGCAAAAGCCCAGGACGGGAAGGCCCAGGTCAAAGATGGCAGGATCGATGGACGGAGCGTCCTCGGCATACACAGAAGCCGGGCCGCCGGAAAGGATGAGCGCAGAGGCGTTCATCTCGCGAATCTCGTCGGCCGAGATGTCGCAGGGGACGATCTCGGAATACACGTTGAGGTCGCGGACGCGACGGGCAATGAGCTGACCGTACTGCGCACCAAAGTCGAGTACGAGGACCTTTGCGGAAGCCTTTTGATCCATGGTTCCCCCTCTTGTTGGCGGGGAGCCGGTGCCCACCCGCGCGAATAAACGAGAATAACTTTCATAGTGTACACGTTATATGGGGTTTCTCGTCCCTCGCAGCCATCAGCGCACGGCAAACGCACGACCTGGGCCCCTATTTGACGGCAATTGAAGTGTTACCAGACGTGACAGATGATGTAATACGTTTGAACATTGGACGCCCTGTGCCACAATACTGCCGAACGACTCCGCCTCTGGGGCGGCAAATACGATAGGAATACCAGCATGAAGCGCATCCTTCTCATCGCCACGGGCGGCACCATCGCATCGACCGAGGACGGCAACGGCCTCTCCCCCGCCCTGACCGGTGAGGAGCTCGCCCAGAGCGTCCCCGAGATCTCGGGCCTCTGCGAGCTCGACGTGGTGCAGCCCATGAACATCGACAGCACCAATATGCGTCCGAGCGACTGGATGCGCATCCGCGACGTCATTGTCGAGGGTTATGCCGACCACGACGGCTTCGTGATCATGCACGGCACCGACACCATGAGCTACACCGCGGCAGCGCTTTCCTACCTGATTCAGGACAGCCCCAAGCCCATCGTGCTCACCGGCTCGCAAAAGCCCATGGGCAATCCCTTTACCGACGCCAAGCTCAACCTGTACCAGAGCCTGCTCTATGCGCTCGATGAGCATTCGCACGACGTCTCGATCGTTTTTGGCGGCGTGGCCATTGCCGGCACGCGCGCCCGCAAGCAGCGCACCATGAGCTTTAATGCGTTCATTAGCGTCAACTATCCGCCCATTGCCTACATCCGCAACGACCGCATCGTGCGCAACGGGCTTCACGGCACTCGTCAGGGCGAAAACCCGGTGCGTTTCTACGACAGCATCGACCCGCGCGTATTTGTACTCAAGCTTACGCCCGGCGTAAACCCGGGCATCCTCGACGCCCTTGCCGATAGCTACGACGCCGTGATTCTGGAGACCTTTGGCATTGGCGGTATTCCCGAATTTGGCGAGTCCGGCGAGTCATTCCAGGAGGCAATTTTCCGCTGGGTCGATTCGGGCCGCACCGTCGTCATGACCACGCAGGTCCCCGAAGAGGGACTCGATCTGGGCGTTTATGAGGTCGGCCGTGCTTACGCCGATCATCCGGGCATTCTGCGCGGCGATGACATGACCACCGAGACGCTCGTGGCCAAGACCATGTGGGCACTCGGCCAGTCACGCGATGCGACCGAGATTCAGCGCCTGTTCTACAGCCAAGTCAACCACGACCGCATCCCGATGGCGTAATTCAGTTGTCGACGGGTATCCCCTATTCGATACCCTCGAGAAGTTCTGACACCGTCATGCCGAGTGCGGGCGCGATCTTAAATAGAACCCTGAGCGTGAAATTTGCCGTCCCACCTTCGATTCGGTCGAGGTAGGGTCGGCTGATTCCTGTCGCCACACAAAAATCAACCTTGGAGATACCAAGGTCTCTGCGTGTCTCTTCGACCCGCCTGCCAAGAATCTGTTTCGCACGTTCGTCCATGCAGCCGAGTTTGAAATGGAGCCGAACATAAACGTAAACTATAGTTTACGTTTTGCCGAATACACAGGAGTTTTCTATGTCGGGTTCTTCGGTCCGCATGTACCGAGCCACGCCTCGCACAAACAGCGCGCCGCCCAAGCTCGTCGTCGTTGAAGCGGAATGTCTTTCGCCCGATGAGCGCACGGCATTTACATTGCTATCAAGTCGCGTCTCCGCCGTTCTGATCCCTTGCCCGGCGCAAGGTGAACTTGCCATCCAATGCCAAGCGCACAGCTGCTCGCTCAATCAGGCCGCCGTAATCGCAACCAGCCAACGCGGTCTGCCCCTTCTCCTGGAAGCCGGTATCGCACTTGCCCTTCGCGGCGCCGGATACGAAAACGAGGCCGCCGCCGACGTGGTCTTTAAACCACGATCGAGCGGCGGCCTCGCAGCAGCCATCGAATATGCTTGCAGGCTCGTTGCCTAAAAGGACAAGCTAGAAACCAAAGCCAAAGCCCGTTCCGGTAATCGCCGAGTACATAAAGTAAACGTTGATCACGTTGAGGAACACACCCGTGATGCAACCGTTGCGCAGGTAGCGCTCGCACACGATGCGCGCCATGGCGGCGGAGTCATCATTGTTTTTAGCCTGGCGTCCCGCCGTAAAGTACGTCGCCACGCTCAGCAGCAGGTTGAGCACCGGCAGCGCCAGCAACTCGTAGCTCTTGCCCCAGCGCGTCACTTCGCCGGCGGCATTAAACTTTGTTGCCACCTCGGGACCAATGTTGGGGATAACACACGCTGCAACCACCAGCGGAATCACCGCAAGTACGAGCAGCGCAATACCCATGTAGCCAGCTTTTTTGCCATATTTAAACATATGCGTCGTCCTTACACGTTAAAGCGGAAGTGCACGACGTCGCCATCGGCCATGACATAGTCCTTGCCCTCAATACGCAGCTTGCCGGCGGCCTTGGCGCCCTGCTCGCCGCCGAGCTCGATGTAGTCGTCGTAACCAATGACCTCGGCCTTAATAAAGCCGCGCTCAAAATCGGTGTGGATGACGCCGGCGGCCTGCGGGGCGGTCGCGCCCTGACGAACCGTCCAGGCCTTGACCTCCATCTCGCCGGCCGTAAAGAACGACTGCAGACCGAGCAGCTTATAGGCCGCCTGCGCGAGCACGTCCAGACCGGGCTGCTCCAGGCCCAGGCTCTCCAGGTAGTCGGCGGCGTCCTCGGGATCGAGCTCGGAAAGCTCGGCCTCAATCTTGGCGCAGATGGGCAACGGCTTGACGCCATCGATGGGCGCCAGGTCCTCGTTGAGCATATCCTCGTCCACGTTGGCCACATACAGGATGGGCTTCATGGTGAGCAGGAACAGGCCCTTGGCAGCGGCACGCTCCTCGTCGGTCATCTCCATGGATGCGGCGCGCTTGCCCTCGTTGAGCCAGGCAAGCAGGCGCTTGGCGACCTCAAACTTGGGCATGAGCTCCTTGTCGCGCTTGGCCTCCTTCTCGAGCTTAGGCAGCTGCTTCTCGAGCGTGCCCATGTCGGCCAGGATGAGCTCGGTCATGATGGTGTCGGCATCGCCGGCGGGATCGACGAACTCGCCCGTGCGGCCCACCTCACGCATGACGTTGGGATCCTTAAAGTAGCGCACGACCTCGCAGATGGCATCGGTCTCGCGGATGTTTGCCAGGAACTGGTTGCCCAGACCCTCGCCCTCGTTAGCGCCCTTCACCAGACCTGCGATGTCGACGAACTCGACCGTAGCCGGCACAATGCGACCCGGGTTGACGATGTCGGCGAGCTTTTGCAGGCGGCTATCGGGCACGTCGACGATACCCACGTTGGGGTCGATCGTGGCAAACGGGTAGTTGGCGGCAAGGCCGGTCTTTTTGGTAAGCGCGGTGAACAGCGTCGACTTGCCCACGTTGGGCAGGCCCACGATACCGATGGAAAGGGACACGACAGCTCCTTTTGATACAGGTACTTCAAACTGCATAAGTATAGCGCCGCCGCAGCATCCGGGCGAATCCGGACACCGCGGCGGCGCAAATGAAGCAGAGATGCGTGAGAGTTCGAGACAGCAGTCCTTACTTAAGCTCGGGCCAGAAATCCTTGTTGGCCTCGATGAGCTCGTCCAGGATCTGCTTGGCAACGCTCGCCGAAGGAATGGTCTTGGAGAGCGTGAGTGCCTGCCAGAGCTTCTGGTAGCTGCCCTCGACCCAAGCCTGGACAACGAGCTTCTCGACGGAAACCTGCTGCTCCATCAGGCCCTTCTGGAACTGCGGGATCGGGCCCTGGCAGATCTTCTCAAAGCCGTTAGAGCCAACGATGCAAGGCACCTCGACCATGGCCGTCGGGTCGAAGTTGGGCACAGCGCCATCGTTGGGGACAATCAGCAGGAAGCGCTCGAGCGTGTTCTCGGCCAGCGCGCAGGCAAGGTCGACGATGTAGTTGGCGTGTACGTCGGGCTCAAAGCCGCCGTCCTTGGCAGTACCCTTGGCGATGATGTCGCGGCAAGCGCCAAAGACCTTCTTCTCGCGGCCGTCCATAACCTCATTGGCGCGAGTGTAGTTGGGGTCAGACGTCTCGACAACATAGTCCGGGTACAGGTAGTACTTGAGGTAGGTGTTGGGAATCGTCTCGGGATCGACAGCATAGACATCCTTGGCCTTGCCGAAGGTGTGAATCCAGCTCTCCTCGACGTGCTGCTCCTTACCGGCCTCGTGCTCAATGCCGTCCAAGTAGCCGTTCTTTGCCATGTGCTCCTTGATCTGCGGCATGAGGTCGTTACCCTCCTTGTCGTAGATCTTGCTCCACCAACCAAAGTGGTTGAGGCCGTAGTAGCTATACTGCAGCTCGCGACGATCCTTGATGCCGCACATACGGCTCATCTTATCCATGAGGTCGATCGGCATGTCGCAGATGTTGATGATGCGGCTGTTGGGGCGCAGCACGCGGCAAGCCTCTGCGACGATGGCCGCGGGGTTGGAGTAGTTGAGCATCCAGGCGTTGGGGCTGTACTTCTCCATGTAGTCCAGGATCTCGATGACACCGCCGATGGAGCGCATGCCGTAGGCGATACCGCCGGCACCGCAGGTCTCCTGACCAACGCAGCCGTACTTGAGGGGGATCTTCTCGTCGAGCTCGCGCATAGCGTAGAGACCCACGCGGATGTGAGCAAGGACGAAGTCGGTCCCGGTGAATGCAGTTTCGGGGTCGGTGGTGTAGTTGAACTCAACCTCGGGGGCGTTCTCGTGGAAGTAGATCTCGCAGGCCTTTGCCACGATCTCCTGGCGCTCGGCGTTGTTGTCGTAGAAGGTCACCTTGTTGACCGGGAAGCGGTCGCGCTCCTCAAGCAGCATCAGAGCGATGCCCGGGGTGAAGGTAGAGCCACCGCCGGCAATGGTCACGGCATAGTTTTTCTTGGACATGATGTCCTCCTCATTCTGGCCGCTTGCTCAATCCATCCCCGTACGCGGCCTGCACGGTTTGGAACTGTTACCTAGAAGTGGAGTTTTTTATCTCTAGAATCGGCCTTGCGGTGCATACCGGCTCTGCAAGGCCGATTGTTTCGATGGACGATGGTTTACAGAAGACTCTCGAACTTCAGAAGACTCTCGAACTTCTCGCGAACCTGTGGGACGGTAAGGCCGATGATGACCTGGATTGACTGACCTTGGACCACCAAGCCATGCGTACCGATCGCCTTGAAGGAAGCCTCGGGCGCAACGACGCTCTTGTCCTTGACGTTAACGCGCAGACGGGTAGCGCAGTTAGTTACATCGATGATGTTATCCGTGCCACCGAGCAGATCGAGAATCTTCTCGGCAAGCACCAAGCGCTCATCATCTTTACTCTGGGCGACCGATTTGCCAGCAGCACCGCCCTGCTTTTGCTTGTAGTCGGCCTTGGACTTGAGCTCGACCTCAACATCGTCATCCTCGCGACCGGGGGTCTTAAAGTCGAACTTGACGATCAGGAAACGGAAGACCACGACCCAAAGAGCGGTAAAGCACAGACCGACAAGGATGGAGATGGCGTACTGCAGACCGTGTGCGGCCCAAAGGGGCAGCCAGTCCCACGAGAGCATCGAGATGATGCCGCCGTCGAAGATGCCCACGACGCCAAGGAGGTTTTGAGCCATGCAGCCGAGCGCTCCGAGCACGCAGTGGACGACGAACAGGCCGGGCGCGATGAACAGGAAGGTGAAGTCAAGCGGCTCGGTGATACCGCAAAGCATAGCGGTAAGGGTGACGGGAATGAGCAGAGCCTTGACGCGCTGCTTGCGCTCGGGTTTGGCGGTCATATAAAACGCAATGGCGACGCCAAGCGAGCCGAAGACCTTAGTCCAACCAGGGCAGGTATAGGCAGCCCAGGGTGCGGCATCCTTAAGAGCAATGCTCGGATCGGCAGCCAGTTGGGGCAGGATGTTGGCCCAAGCAGCAAAGATGCCGCCGTTGACCGCCGCGTTGTCGTAATAGAACGGCGTATAGATAAAGTGGTGCAGGCCTGTAGGAATCAGCACGCGCTCGAAGAAAGCAAAGACGCCCACGCCGAACGTACCGGCGGAAAGAATGAATCCCTGGAAGGCGGAGATAGCAGCCTGAACATGCGGCCACACCAGGCAGGCGATAAGAGCGACCGGAACCATAACGAAGAAACCGATCATATAAATGAACACGGAGCCCGAGAACACGCCCAGCCACTCAGGAAGTTCGGTGTCGAAGAACTTGTTATGCAGCATCGTGGCGATACCAGAAATGATAAGCGCGCCCATGATGCCCATATCAAGCGTTTTGATGCTTGCGATAGTGGCAAGACCAGTACCGCTGCCCGCCTCGACAGAGTAGTCAACCCCAAAGACAGGGCCCCACTGCCCCAAGATCGTGCTTACAAAGTAGTTGAAGGTAAGGTAGATGGCCAAAGCCTCCATGCAGCAGCGAGCGTTCTGCTTGTTCGCGAGCGAGATTGGCAACGCTACGCAAAACAGCAACGGCATCTGGTTAAAGAGCGTCCAACCACCCTGGAGCAGCACATTCCAGCAATCAAACCAAAGATGACCCGCTGTGGCCATCTCGCCAAAGATCGCCTCGGTGGTAAACAACGTACCCAGGCCGACGACGATTCCGGAAAATGCGAAAAGAATTGCAGGCGTGTACATTGCACCGCCGAAACGTTGTATCTTTTGCATCATGACGGGGAATCCCCCTCTCTTCATTCGGAGCGCTGCGGTTTTGGCTTCACTCGAGACCGCAGACGCGCCGTTTGCGTGTACCTCGTGCAATAGGACGGGTGGGCCCGTGTCCCTGACTTCTTGCACTTACGTTTTATCACATCACTTATCTAGACAAGTTAGCATAAAGACTACGGTCGGTAAACGGTTGATTATTGGCCGTAAACGGTATATGTCCAGTATTTCGCCTGCTAAATCTGACATAGCTGATGGCTGCATTTTAAATTTCTTTTCTACTTGTCTAGATGTGCTTGTCTATATCTATATACATGCCTATACTTCATTACAACATTCACCGCCACGTTAAGGAGTCACCATGAAAAGCGCGGTCTTCTATGGAAAGCACGACCTCAGAGTCGAGGAATCGGCAAAGCCGGCCGTGGGCAGGCGCGACGTTCTGATCAACGTCAAAGCTTGCGGTGTCTGCGGTACCGACGTTCATATCTATGAAGGCGACAAGGGTGCAGCCGACGTTACCCCGCCCACGATCCTTGGTCATGAGTTTGCCGGCGTTGTCGAGGCCGTGGGCAGCGACGTCGCCGGCTTTAAACCGGGCGATCGCGTGTGCATCGACCCAAACCATCCCTGCGGCTGCTGTGAACCCTGCCGCGACGGAATCAACCACTACTGCGAGCATATGACCGGTTACGGCACCACCGTTAACGGCGGCTTTGCCGAGTACTGCTCCGTGGATATGCAGCAAGTCTACAAGTTGGGCGATCACACCAGCTTTGAGCAGGGTGCTATGACCGAGCCCGTCGCCTGCTGTCTGCACGGCATCGATATGTGCAACATCAAGCCCGGCAGCACAGTTGTCGTTATCGGCGGTGGCATGATCGGTCTGCTCATGATGCAGCTCGCCAAAAACGCCGGCGCCACCAAGGTTGTCTTGCTCGAGCCTGTCGAAGGCAAGCGCGAGGTTGCACTCAAACTCGGCGCCGACCTGGCAATTGATTCCATCCACGAGGACGTCCCGGCCCGCCTGAAGCAGGAGGGCGTCGGCAACGTCGACGTTGTAATCGAATGCGTCGGCAAGCCCGTCACCATCGAGCAGGCCATCCAGATCGCCGGCCACAAGGCTACGGTCATGATGTTCGGCCTCACCAAGCCCGATGAGACAATCACCGTCAAGCCCTTCGAGGTCTTCCAGAAGGAGCTCGTGCTCACCTCGTCCTACATCAACCCTTACACACAGCGTCGCGCGCTCGAGCTCATCGACTCTGGCAGGCTCGACGTATCCTCGATGGTCGCAAAGGTAGCCTCCCTCGACGAACTCGGCGCCATCCTGTCAGACCCGGCGCTGCGTGCCATGGGCAAATATATAATCGACCCCAGCAAGTAAATCGCTTGACACCTGCGCGGGCGGCCCTCATCCACCGCTCGCGCACTCAGCTCTAGGAGACCGTCATGGCGCGAGCCATCTTCCAAACTATTTATGACAACGTGAAGCAGTCGATTGACGACGGCACATACGCCTATCAGAGTTATCTGCCTTCAGAAACTGAGCTCACGCAGCTGTTTGACTGTTCGCGCATGACGGTCCGTCGCGCCATCTCGATGCTTGCGGCAGATGGTTACGTGCTCCCCCAGCAAGGCAAAGGCATGCGCGTCATTCGCAACATCAGCGACGAGAAGAGTCGTGGTGGCGGCGGACTCGAGACCTTTAAGGAAATCGCAGCCAGCCGAGGCTTTGAGCTCAAAACGGTTACCACCGTCTTTGAGCTCCTCATCTGCAGCAAGGCGCTCTCCAAGATTACCGGGTTTCCCGAAGGCTGCGAGCTCACGCGTGCCAAACGCATCCGTTATGCAGACGGACGGGCCGTGTGCTCCGACGACTCCTATTACCTAAGCTCACAGGTACCGGGACTGACACCCGAGATTGTCAACGACTCGATCTATCGTTACCTCGAAGAAGACCTTGGCATTAAGATTGCCACGGGAAAACGCGACGTGACGATCGAGCATCCCACGCCCGAGGATGCGCGCGTGCTCGATCTCGACGACTTTAACGCACTTGGCGTTGTACGCGGACAGACCTACAACGCCGACGGTATCCTTATGGAATACACCGAGACCAAACAGGTCCCCGGGTTCTTTTTGCTCCATGAAACCGTGACGCGCAACGGTACCGGTCGAACCGGCCACCAAAGCAGCATGAACTAACCATCTATTAGTTGCGGTGGGATAGTTCCTAGAATGGCCCGCTTAAGGGCAAAACAGGAACTATTCCACCGCAACTTCTTTGGCTGGCGGGGCAATACCTGTTCCACCGGCCATCATTTACGCTCGTTTAGCTAGTCCGCGAGCTTCTCCACTTGGTCGAGCATCTTGTCAAGCTTGGCCTTTGCCTCAGCCTTGACCTTCTCAGCCTCTTCGTGAGCCTTCGCCTTCTGGGCGGCCTTTTCCTCGGCCTCGGGATCGACGACGATCAGGTTGGACGCGTCGTGCTCGACCAACTTGAGCGCATGCTCGGGACACACCTTGACACAGGCGCCGCAGCCCAAACAATACGTGGACTCCAACGCAAAGCGGCCACTTCCCACCAGATCGCAGGCGAACGTAGGGCATACATTGACACACTCACCACACGACGTGCACTTGTCAAAATCGCACTCCGGCGTGCTCACCTGCATGTTCTGGGCAAGCTCGGGGTGGTTTTGCAATGTCGAGAGCACCAGCTGCCGCCCATGGGTGAGCGAACGGCGACGCTTGGTCGTCGTGGTGCCGCACATGGTGTTGAGCGTGCGCTCCAGCTGGGTAATCTGATGGCGATGGGCCTTGAGCTTTTGCGTCACCGAGGCCAGCGCCGCCGTCGCTGGATTGAGCTTGGTCACGGTTAGACCCGTGGTACGGGCAATCTTATCCATGTACTCCTTGCGCTCGTACTCGCGACGCTTATGGCATTTGAGGCTCTTGGGGTCGACCTCCAGGCCCATACCCGTGCCGGACCACTCCTCGGCCTTCGCAATCGCCTCGCCCAGAATGTCCTCACCGCCGGTGTTGCGGCATTTATCGCACACGCCCAACGGCAGGTACACACTCACGTTGGGATAGTCGGCCAGTACCGAAAACCAAGTCTCTGCCGTAATATCGCCCACGCAGGCGACGACGACCTCGTTCTCGCGCGGCATGCGCTTAAGGGCACGCGTGCAGGTGACGTAGGCGGTCTCGTGGCTCGTAGCCGCCGAGACAATGTCGTCGTAGACGTTTTTGGGTGCAAGGCGCGGAGAGATGATCGCCTCCGTCGGGCAGGCAGCGGCGCACAGGCCGCACTTGCGACAGGAGTCGAGAATCTCGATGGCGTCTTCCTCGACCTCGATAGCGTTGACCGGGCAAACGTCCATGCACGCAGTGCAGCCGCTCTTTTCGTTTTTGCAGGTCAGGCAAGGAATGGTGTTGCCGCGCGGGCGCTCCTTGTAGTCGGCAGGATTCCACTGCGGCGCCGACGGATCGAGTGCATCGGTCACGCCGCCAAGCGGGTTTTTAAGAAAGTCGAAACCCTTGCTGATCTCAATAATGTCATCAAACAGATCGTGTTCCTGCGCCATGCGCGGCCCCTCCCTGAGCAGTGCAAACAAGCAAGAGATAATGATACGCTATCGGTCCACACCTCGGACAAATTACACGCGGTGCACCTTGAGGGAAATAACCCATAGCCTATCGCCGCCTCGATTGCACAAGGTCAATCAAGTGCCAAGCTATGCCTCGCACATGAGCTGCACAAGCTTTTGTTTGGTCACTTTTGTCTGCTCGTTGGCCATATTGCGTTCGTTTCTAAAGGCCGCATCCGCAACGCTCATCAGGTCGGCATCGGTAATCTCACCAAGCCCCAGCTCCTCAAGCGTCGTCGGCAGACCGACGCGCTGGCAAAACTCGAGCACTTGATTAAGCTCGGACGCACGCTCCAGGCGCAGCTGTACCACCAGACCAAACGCTACGGCCTCGCCGTGCATGGCCTTGCACTCGGGCAAAATCGTCAGGCCGTTGGCAATGGCATGAGCGAGCGTTAGGCCGCCACTCTCAAAGCCAACACCCGAAAGCAGAATATTGCACTCGATCAGGCGCTCAACCGCTGGCGATGTACGACCCTTTTTGAGATCGCGCTTGGCAGCGACGCCGCACTCCATGAGCGTGTCATAACAGGCACGAGCCGCAACCAGGGCCAAGTGACCCGGCGTGCCACCGTGCTCGTTGGCGCCGTGCGCCGCGGCGCACGAACGCGCCTCGAAGTAC
>CATYHY010000014.1 GCA_958407085.1 uncultured Collinsella sp.
GGACGTCGACGGCCTGGGCGACGAGATCGTCGACAAGATGATCGCCGCCGGCCTGATTCACGATGTCGCGGACTTCTACCAGCTCACGGTCGACGATATCGCCGGCCTGGACACGGGGCGTACCTATGCCAGCTCCAACAGCAAAAAGGGCGTCAAGAAGGGCGACCCCATCCCGGTAGGCCTCAAGACGGCTGAGAAAATCATCGCCGAGCTCAACAAGTCCAAGAGCCAGCCGCTCGGTCGCGTGCTGTTTGCCCTGGGTATCCGCCACGTGGGCAAGAGTGTGGGTGAGGTCATCGCCGAGCGATTCCTGTCGATTGACAAGCTCATCTTGGCGAGCGAAGAGGATATTGCCGAGTGCGAGGGCATCGGCCCCAAGATTGCGGCGAGCGTTAAGCAGTTCCTGGCCGTGCCCGAGAACCTTGCCGTGCTGGAACGTCTGCGTCAGGCGGGCCTTTCGCTCGAGGTCGACTTGGGCGCTGCGCACGCGCAAGCCGCAGCCGACGCTGGCGTGGCGGGCGAGCTCGCCGACGCACAGCCGCTTGCGGGTCTGACCTTCGTGCTCACCGGCACGCTCGTCAACCGCACGCGCGACGAGGCGGGCGCGGCGCTCAAGGTGCTCGGCGCCAAGGTTTCGGGCAGCGTGTCAAAGAAGACGAGCTATCTGGTCGCCGGCCCCAAAGCGGGCTCCAAGCTCACCAAGGCTGAGCAGCTGGGCGTACCCGTACTGGACGAGGATGCACTCGAGCAGATCTTGGCGACTGGTGAGGTGCCCCAGGCTTAGTACATCGATAACCAAATTAGAAAACCTCCCGGAAAGGTTGATACTTTCCGGGAGGTTTTTATTTGGGCGTGGTGGCGGGCAGCATGATCTGCGTCATGTAGGTTGCTGAGGGTGACCCTGCGGAGCGGTGTCGTTCCGGAGCGATAGAAGATTCATTCAAAGCAAAGGGGCCCCGCAGTGAGGTCTCACAACGGGGCTGCCCCATTGTGATGAGTTTTATACACTTTAACATTAATATTAACGTGTATACTTAGCAGTGAAGATATATGTTGAGAGGAGCAGTTATGGTTACCGTCGCGTTTTCGGAACTGCGCCAAAACCTTACGCAGGTGGCCGAAAAGGTTGCCAATGAGGGCGAGGAGGTTGTGGTCTTCAAGCGGAGCAAGCCGTTGTTCAAGATCGTGCCGCTCGACTATGAAGGTCCAGTTACGGTGGAATATGACGCTGCCCAGGAGCGTGGGGGCGCAAAACCGACGTGCGGCACGGGCAAGCCCAAGCGCGACGTGGGTACGATGTGGCATCCCAAGATCACCTGGAAGGAGATCCGTGAGATGCTCGCGGAGAATGAGGACTACCAGGAGTATCTCGATATCGTGGCTAACATGCCAAAGGGAACGCCGCTCGATACGATGACGGTTGAAGATGAAAAGCGCGTCGCGAGGGAGCGCTACCTATGAGGGCATTTCTCGATACCAATTTTCTGCTCGATTGCGTGCTGCCGGGCCGGCCGGAGCATGGGGCGGCGCAAACGACCAAGGGGCTCGTTGACGTGGGACTTATCGAGGGTGTTGTTTCGGCCTGCTCTCTCAAGGACGCGTACTACATTCTCACTAAACAGGCAGGCGAGGCGCGCGCCCGCGAGGTAGTGCGCGACTGTCTTAAGAGCTACTCGGTAGAGCCTCTCGACCAAGAAGCTTGTTTTACCTCCGCCTATTCCGATGAGCCGGACTTTGAGGACGGCTGTATCCGTGCGATGGCCGAGCGTGCCGGCGTGGACTTTATTATCACGCGTGACCGCGCCGCTTTTGTGCGCTCGACCATCAAGACCTTCTCGCCTGCAGAGTTCATCCGTGCGTTTCCGATTCCGGAGGAGTAAAACCGCCACACCGGGGACTGTCCCCGGCGTTTGGCGAGCTTGTTGGGAGGCTCCTGGTCCAGTGACTGTTACAAAAAACGGCTATAGCAAATTTGTTGTACTTCGGTCTGAAGACTATGACTTCATGGTTCAGGAACAGGCTAAGGCTCGTCTGATGGCTCGTATAGCTGTGGCCGAGCGGGAGCGTGCTGCTGGCATGGCGCGTGATGCCTTTGAGGCTCTCGATGACCTTGAGGCAAAATATGGCCTATAACGTCAAGATTCTGCCTTCAGCCGAACGTTTTCTGGGCAGTTCTTATTTGGACGGGGCAACCGGCACCGTGATCTGCGTCACGTAGGTTGTGGGGTCGTCGCTGATGATGTCGTCGATAAGGGCGATTTCGCGTTGCCCCGCTACGCTGCCAACTTGTCAAAAGCCCCGCGTCGGTTGAGCACGGTAAACGCGACAACACAGATGACTGCCGACAGAATCGACCCGCACGGCGAAGCGATGCCCATGGGAAACAGCGTGTCGGAATAGGCGTTCGACAGCAGCCACGCGCCCGGCACGCGAATGAGCGCCACGGCCAGCACGTTGTGCGCAAAGCCGATGTAGCTCTTGCCATACGCAGCGAAAAAGCCGCTAAAGCAAATGTGGATGCCGGCAAAAATCGCGTCGAAAATATAGCTGCGCATATAGCCGGTGCCGGCCGCGACCACCGCAGAGTCCTTGGCAAAAAAGCCGATAAACGCCGGCGCCACCAGCCACATCAGCACCGTGATCAGGCAGCCGTACACCACCGAGATCGTCATGGCGTCTTTAAGCACCTGACATGCGCGGTCGCCCTTGCCCGCGCCGGCGTTTTGCGCCGTGAGCGCGCTGACGGTGGCACCCATGGAACTCGGCACAATGAACAAAAAGCTGATCATCTTCTCGACCAGGCCCACGGCGGCGGCGTCGACGAGCCCTCGGTGGTTGGCAATGACGGTGATGAACATAAACGCCACCTGGATGCAGCCGTCCTGCACGGCCACGGGCACGCCGATCTTAAGAATGCTGCCGAGCACCTCGGGCTGGGGGCGCAGGTCGCTGCGCTTAACGTGGATGTTCGTGCGGCGGCTCTTGAGCCACACGAGTGCGAGGGCAACGCTGGCCGTCTGGGCGGTTACCGTGCCGAGCGCCGCGCCCACGGGGCCGAGCCCCATGTGCCCGATAAACAGAAAATCGAGCGCGATGTTAATGATGCACGCCACGCCGATCACGTACATGGGCGAGCGCGAATCGCCCAGCCCGCGAAAGATGGCCGAAAGAATGTTGTATGCGGCGATAAACGGAATGCCGACAAAGCAGATACGCAGGTAGGCGGCGGTTCCTTCGACTGCCTCGGCCGGCGTGCCAATGAGCGCCACGATTTGCGGGCACAGTGCGAGCAGGATAGCGGCCAGCACCACCGAGACACCCATAAAGAGCGTGATGGTGTTGCCGATGGCGGTCTCGGCGCGGTCGAAGCGACGCGAGCCCACGGCGTGGCCGACGATGACCGTCGTTCCCATGGCCAGGCCCACGAGCGTCACGGTAATGATATAGAGCGTCTGCGCGCCATTACCCACGGCGGTGATGCCGGCGGCGCCGCTAAACTGCCCCATCATGTACAGGTCGGCCATGCCGTAGAGCATCTGCAAAAAGTACGAGAGCATATAGGGCAGGGCAAAGACCGCGATGGTCTTAAGGACATTGCCGCGTGTGAGGTCGTGTTCCATGGGCGGGGCTTTCTGGCTTGGTTCGTTTAGCTACCAGTGTAGTGAAAACCCTACAACGATTGTAGAGTCAAGGTTTGTGTTGACGCCGGAGCGAAAAAAGTCTCGCGCACCATTATTCCGAGTGAATATGGACACACATCACGAGAACTCGCCGCCGGCGCTAACCTTGCAGAAAACGATTTCGGAATACTTGACACCATTATTCGGCGCGCAATAATACGTGCGTTTGCGAACAACGTTTGATGGGGGTTGAACCTGCGTGCGCAATCTCAAAATACTGTTTTCCTATCTAGGGGCATACCGTCGCGATGCCATCCTCGGCGTGTTCTTTGTGTCGGTCGAGACGGTGCTCGAGCTGTTTATCCCGGTCATCATGGCCAACATCATCGATGTGGGCGTGCCTGCGTGTGATATCAACTACATGCTGCTACAGGGTGCGTACATGTTGGTGTGCGCTGCGCTTTCGCTGGTACTGGGCTTGGGTTATGCCCGCACGTCCGCCCGCGTTGCCTCGGGCCTAGGCGCTAACCTGCGCGAGGCCGAGTACAAAAAGATTCAGACGCTCGCTTTTGGTAACCTGGACAACTACGACGCCAGCTCGCTCGTCACCCGCATGACCACGGACATCACCGTTATCCAAAATGCTGTGGGCAACGGCTTTCGCCCTATGGTGCGCGGCCCGGTGACGCTTATCGTCGGCCTTATCTACGCGCTGATGCTGTCGCGCCCGCTCGCCAACGTCTTTGCGATCATCTTGCCCGTGCTGGCAATCGTACTGGGCGTCATCACCTATCGCGTCAGTCCGCTCTACCGCCAACTCCAGACCTCGATGGACCACCTCAACGGCGTGGTACAGGAAGACCTCACCGCCGTGCGTGCCGTCAAGGCCTACGTTCGTACCGAGCACGAGGAGGCCAAGTTCGACACCGTCAATACCGAGCTCGCCGGCACGGCGACAAAGACCTTTGGCAGCGCGGTGCTCAACCTGCCGGTGTTTCAGCTGTCGATGTACGTGGCTGCGCTCTCTATCCTGTGGATTGGCGGCCGCATGATTCTCGCCGGCAAGCTGGGCGTGGGCTCGCTCACGGGCTTTATGAGCTACGTGCTGCTGATCATGAATTCGCTCATGATGATTTCCAACGTGTTTTTGCTGCTCACGCGCGCTCTTACGAGTGTGGGCCGTATCGCCGAGGTGCTCGATGAGGAGCCCTTTATCGCCAACCCCGCGGGAGACCTCGCGATTGCGGCACCAGCGGACGGCAGTATCGAGTTTCGCGACGTTTCCTTTAAATACCGCGCGGATGCAGCCGAGGATGTGCTCGAGCATATCGACCTTCGCATCGAGAGCGGCTCGACGGTGGGCATCCTCGGCGGTACGGGATCGGGCAAGAGCTCGCTTGTGCAGCTGATTGCGCGCCTGTACGACGCTACCGAGGGCGCCGTGCTTGTGGGCGGACGTGACGTGCGTGACTACGACCTCGCGACCCTACGCGACGCCGTGGGCATTGTGCTGCAAAAGAACGTGCTGTTTACGGGCACCGTGCGCGAGAACCTGCAGTGGGGCAATCCGCAGGCGTCGGACGATGAGCTCCTCGCGGCTTGCCGCGCGGCGTGCGTGGACGAGTTCCTTGATCGCATCGGCGGGCTGGACGGCGAGTTGGGCCAAGGCGGCGCCGGTGTCTCGGGTGGCCAGAAGCAACGCCTGTGCATCGCGCGCACGCTGCTCAAGCATCCGCGCGTGCTCATTTTTGATGACTCCACCAGCGCGGTCGATATGGCGACCGACGCAAAGATTCGCGAGCATATCGCTCGGATTCCCGATGCGACCGTGCTCATCATCGCCCAGCGCATCGCGAGTGTCATGGATGCCGATCGCATTGTGGTGCTGGACGACGGTCGTGTCCACGGCGTGGGCACGCACGAGGAACTGCTGGCGGGCGACAACATATACCAGGAGATTTACGCCTCGCAGATGGAGTTTGCGGGGAACGCGGACGCCGGCGATGGCAACGACGATGGTTGCGCGAATGATCCGTTTTCCTCCGTCCCCGGAGGATCGCCCTTGGAAGGGGGTGAGCGCCATGCCTAAGACCGCAGCCCAAGCACGCCCGGCC
The DNA here is from genome assembly GCA_958407085.1 of uncultured Collinsella sp. Taxonomy (GTDB): domain Bacteria; phylum Actinomycetota; class Coriobacteriia; order Coriobacteriales; family Coriobacteriaceae; genus Collinsella. The sequence continues at coordinate 5,735 of CATYHY010000014.1, forward strand.
GACCTCAAGCGCACTGTACGCCGCTTGCTCTCCTACATGGGGCATGCCAAGTTCTCGTTGCTCGCGGTGGGCGTGCTCGCCTCCGTCGCCGCCATCGCGAGCCTCGCCGGCACCTACATGGTGCGCCCCATCGTTAACGGTTTGGCCACGGGCGGGGAGGAACTGCTTGCCAAGCAGGTCATCCTGACGGCGATCATCTACGCTGCGGGCGTGCTCTCGGCCCTGGGCTACTCGCAGATTATGGTGCGCGCGGCCCAACGCGTGGTGTCCGATATTCGCCGCGACCTGTTTGCGCACATCCAGACGCTGCCGCTCAGCTATTTTGACAGCACGCGCTCGGGCGACATCATGAGCTTTTTCACCAACGACGTCGACACCGTCTCCGAGGCGCTTAACAACAGCTTTGCCAACGTGATTCAGGCCGCCATTCAGGTTGTGGGCACCACGGCTATGCTCATCATCCTTAACTGGCAGCTCACGATTATCACACTCGTGTGCGATGCGGCCATTGTGCTGTATGCGCGCTACTCGGGCGCGCGCTCTAAGCGCTTCTTTGCCGCCCAGCAGGCATCGCTTGGCGACCTGGACGGATATATCGAAGAGATGGTCTCGGGCCAAAAGGTCATCAAAGTCTTTAACCGCGAGGCAGCGAATGTCGCCGGCTTTGCCTGCCGCAACGACGAGCTTCGCCGCACCGGCACCGCCGCCGTGAGCTATGCCAACTCCATGGTGCCCATGACCGTCGTGATTGGCTACGTCAACTATGCCATCGTCGCCGTGGCGGGCGGCATGCTCTGCATCAAGGGGCTCGCCGACGTAGGTGCGCTTGCAAGCTACCTGGTCTTTGTGCGCCAGGCCGCCATGCCCATCAATCAGTTTACGCAGCTGGGCAACTTCTTGCTCAACGCGTTGGCCGGTGCCGAGCGCCTGTTTGCGGCTATGGACCTTAAACCCGAGGTGGACGAAGGCTGCGTGGAGCTGGTGCAGACGGGCGACGCCGCGTGGGCGTGGAAGATTCCCGAGGGCCAGGGCGTGGGCGTCTACGGGCACCTGCATGACGTGGCAGCCGTTGATGAGTCGGGCCGCGCGGTGGCTGCCGACGGTACCGAGCTCACGTGCGGCTTGGTCCCGCTTGCCGGCGACGTGCGCTTCCATGCCGTGGATTTTTCCTACGTGCCGGGCACCCGCGTGCTCACGGACCTCAACCTGTTTGCCAAGCCGGGGCAAAAGATTGCGTTTGTGGGCTCGACGGGCGCCGGAAAGACGACCATCACCAACCTCATCAACCGCTTCTACGAGGTCGATGACGGCGAGATCACGTACGACGGCATCGACGTCAAGCACATTGCCAAGGCCAGCTTGCGCGGATCGCTCGGCATTGTGCTGCAGGACACGCACCTGTTTAGCGGCACCATTGCGCAGAACATCCGCTTTGGCAAGCTCGACGCGACCGACGAGGAGGTGCGCGCCGCTGCCGAGGCCGCCTGCGCGGATTCGTTTATCCGCCGCCTGCCTAGAGGCTACGACACACCGGTCACGGCCGACGGCGCCAACCTGTCGCAGGGCCAGCGCCAGCTGCTCGCCATCGCGCGCGTGGCCGTCGCCGACCCGCCGGTGCTCATCCTGGACGAGGCCACGAGCTCCATTGACACGCGTACCGAAAAGCTCATCGAGCGCGGTATGGACCGCATCATGCGCGGTCGCACCACGTTTATGATCGCGCACCGCCTGTCCACTGTCCGCGACGCCGACGCCATCATGGTCCTCGAACACGGCCGCATCATCGAGCGCGGCACGCACGAAGAGCTGCTCGCCCAGCACGGCGAGTACTGGCAGCTGGCGCATGGCTTAAAAGAGCTGGATTAACCCGTTCGAGCACAATGCTTTGATCCCTCCGTGCCCCTCACCTCGCCTCAAACCATCACAACATTCGACGTTTTTTGCCAAAATCGGGAAAAGCATCGAATGTTGTGATGGTTTTTCTGCCACTCGACCGGGTGGAATCGCTTTCTTGCGCACGAAGGTGTGCGGACCCGTGGGCAGGGGAATAAGGTTGGTTATCCGACTCCATTGGAGGGCTCATGGACCTGCCGATCGTCCTGTCCCATAAGACTGCCTGGCTGTATCACAACGTGGCACGCCCGTCCGAGCCGCTCTCGCGAGCAAGCCGCCTATACGATGAGGACTCGCTTGCTAACGAGGCGGAGCCGTCCGCGAGCCTGCCCAAATTGGGACTCGATGCCAAGGGGCTGAGGGCTTCAACGGCAGTTGAGATCGTTACCGACTATCTGGTTTCGCTTGGTATTCCACGAGAAGAGCTCGATCATGTCGACACGCTCGTCAACTTCGATTTTGAGCGCTCGACGCCGGCTGGATTTAGGTGCCACGTGTTTGGAGCGCCGGTACCTCCAGGCCATCTTATCGAGGTGGCAGAGGGCCTTCTAGTGGTTGATGAGGCCATGTGCTTTGTCCAAGCGGGTTCGTGGATGAGTGAGCCCGAGCAGCTGGAATATGGCTACGAAATCTGCGCCCGATACCATTTGAATCATCTGTCGACAGGCGATTATATCGAGATGGGGCAGAGGTATACCGTTGCCGACTTGATCGCTTATTGCAATGAGAACCGATCTCGTCAGGGGGCTATGCGCGCGGCCGCCGCGCTCAAGCGCGTGCACGATGGCGCGCGGTCGCCCATGGAGACGGCCACCGCAATCATGGTCGTAGCAAAACGTTCCCAGGGAGGGCTGGGATACGCCAAGATCGAGCTCAACCATCGGGTCAATGTTCCCAACGAGTTCAAGTATCTCGCAAAGGCCGGGTATTTCGAGATCGACGTATATGCGCCTGCGAGCGGTACGGGGATTGGGTACAACGGCTCGGACCATCTTGATAAACAGCGCAGCGCGTCGGATGCGGAGCGTATGACCGTGCTGAGCGCGCTGGGCTTTAGGATGATCGTCCTCACCGGGACTCAGTTTGCCCACCAGCTGCAATTGCATCGGGCGATGAATGCCATCGCGCTCGCTATGGGTCTCAAGTGCGACCGAAGCGAAGCGTTCCAGAAACGGCAGAACGATCTGCGAGAATTCGTGATTCGGCACTGGGACGGCGGCCTTTAGGGACGTTTTGGTCCCTCTACGGGGTGCCGTGGGCAGGCAAACCATCACAACATTCGACGTTTTTCGCTAAAAACGGGAAAAGCATCGAATGTTGTGATGGTCTGTGCAGAGGATGGGCTTGGGAAGCCGGTCTTGCTCGAAGCGACCTGTCCTGTCGTACGGGTGTCGGCATGATTCTCTCGTGGGGTATTATGTTTTCCGAAGAATAGAACGCCGCGTGAGGGGAGGGCTGCGTGGACGGGCACGTGCAACATGACGGTTTTGGCCGCGATATCAACTACCTGCGCATTGCCGTTACCGACAAGTGCAATTTCCGCTGCATTTACTGCATGCCGGCCGATGGCGTGGCGCCCCGTGCACACGACGAGCTGCTCAGCGCCGAGGAAATCGCCCGCTTTGTGCGCCTGGTGGCGGGGGAGGGCATTCGCCGCGTGCGCCTGACGGGTGGCGAGCCGCTGGTCAGCCGCCGTATCGTCCCGCTCATTCGTGACATCCGCGCGATTCCGCAGATCGAGGACATCTCGCTCACCACCAACGGCGCCCTGCTTCCCAAGTTGGCGCCGCAGCTCAAAGATGCCGGGCTTAACCGCGTCAACATTTCGCTCGACACGCTCGACCCTACGCTGTTTGGAAAGATCACGCGCCTGGGTCGACTCGAGCAGACCATGGCTGGCATCGACGCGGCGCTGGCTTGGGGCTTTGAACCCGTTAAGGTCAACTGCGTTGTGGTGCGCCGACTCAACCAGGATGTGGCGGCCCTTGCATGCCTGACCGTCGACCGCCCCATCCACCTGCGCTTTATCGAATACATGCCCATTGGCGACGAACGTACGAGCTCACATTGTGCTGTAGACCCTCACGCGCCCACGCTCAATCCCGAGCTGTGGGACGCGAGCGATACCGTGCCGAGCGACGAGTTGCGGGCGCGCATCAATGCCGGGGCCGCCGCGGCGGGACTGGGCGAGCTCGAGCCGCTCGACATCAACGACGCTCCTGCCGGCGCGGGCCCTGCGCGCTATTGGCACTTTCCGGGCGCGGCGGGAACGGTCGGCTTCATTAGCGCCATGTCCAACCATTTTTGTGCGAATTGCAACCGTCTGCGCCTGACGGCAGACGGCAGCGTACGTCCGTGCCTGTTCAGCGATGCCGAGTATTCGGTGCGTGAGGCGTTGCGCCGTGGTGATGATATGCAGGTACTTTCGATTTGGCGCGATGCCGTGGCCCACAAACCGCAGGAACACGCGATAATTGAGGGCACGCAACGATTTATGTCCCAAATCGGAGGATGATCATATGGCCAAGAGCAGGTACGCCGATGCCACCAAGGCCGCTCGCAGGGCCGCGATGTCTGCCCACAGAGCCACGGCTGCGGCGAATGCTGGCAACGCCGACGGGTCTGCGCAGCCGTCTGCCAGTGCTGCCACCGAGCCCGCCCGCGACGCCCGTCGCGACGAGCTGACGCATGTGGACGCCAAGGGCGAGGTACGCATGGTCGACGTGTCCGACAAGGCCGAGACCCATCGCATTGCCATCGCCGAGGGCACCATCCTCATGCATCCCGAGACGCAGGCCATGGTGCTGCAGGACCGCGCCAAAAAGGGCGATGTGCTTGCCTGCGCGCGCGTGGCGGGCATCATGGCCATCAAGCGCACGAGCGACATCATCCCCATGTGCCATCCGTTGCTCATTACCAAGAGCAAGTGCGACATTGCGCCCATCGCTCCGGCGGGGACGCCGGCCGAGGACGTGCCCGAGGGCTGGGCGCCGGCGCGCGCGGACGGGCAGGTTGGCTTTCACGTGCTGGTCACAGCGGGCGTGACGGGTAAGACGGGTATCGAGATGGAGGCCCTGACCGGCGCGAGCGCCGCGTGCCTAACGATCTACGACATGTGCAAAGCCGTCGATCGTGGTATGGAGATCGTCGACGTGCGCCTGCTGCACAAGGAGGGCGGCCGCTCGGGCGTGTGGAATCGTGCAGAGCGTCAGGCCGCTGTTGTTGAGGCCGTGGCCGCTGACGGTGCCGCGCCCGCGAGCGCACCCGTCGCCGTCGCGCCCGCAGCTCCGGCACCGGCCGTCCCCGCGATCGCGTTTATCGGCTACCAAAACTCGGGCAAGACCACGCTCGTCGAGAAGGTTATCGCCGAGCTCACCCGCCGCGGCCTGCGCGTGGGTTCGCTCAAGCATCATGGGCATCACGGCTTTGATATCGATGTGCCCGCTAAGGACACCTGGCGCCATCACCAGGCCGGATCCAAGCACGTGGGCCTCATCTGCGCCACGCGCTGGGCGGAGTACGCCGATACGCGCGAGGAGGACGAGATGCCCGCGCGCGAGCTGCTGTCGCGTTACAACGATGTCGATGTGGTGATCATCGAGGGCTACAAGACCGAGGGCTTCGACAACATCGTGGTCGCGCGCTCCGGTGTCGACCGTCTGCGCGGCAAGAGCTCGCTCGACCTGGTCGACGGTCACACGCTGGCCCTTGCCTGCAACGAAGCCCTGGCACGCCAGGCATTCGACGCCGGCTTTGCGACCCGAGCCATCAACATCAACGACGCCCGAGCCATCTGCGACCTCATCCAAGATTATCTGGCCTAAAACCTGCCAAATAGGGACAGGTTTGTTTCGGCAGGTTTTATCTGGGCAAACGTCACTTCCACCACAAAGGGGCCAGGCTCCTTTGTGGGGGATTTTGCTTTGGTAGATGTGTGGGGCATGCCTTACAATCTACCAAGTAGTTCATGACGGGCGAAAAACGGAGAGAAGGGGCTTGATGCGTCCTTAGTGTTTCTTGCGAATAGATTGATTTGACAGACGGTGGCGAATGCCCACCGCCCGTATTCGTATGAAACAAGGAGTCTCCATGCTCGCCTCTCTTTTCTCAAAGCCTCAATCATCGCTGTCCATGCAGGCCAAGCGCCTGGTGGCGATGCGCTTTCTCATCTACACCGGTTTTCAGACCAGCTACTTTATCGGCGTCATCGGAACGCTCACCTATGCAGACGATGCCTCGGTCGTGGCGACATCGCTGGCCGTTCTGTTTATGAACGTTTTCGTGATCTTGGGATCCTTTGCGGGTGGCGCGGCGCTCGACGCCTGGGGCCCACGCCGTCATTTCTTGCTGAGCATCGTGGGCACGCTGACAACCGGCGCGGCGATCATCGTTTTTGGCAGCGCGACCGGCATCGTCCTGCTCGGCGCGGTGCTCCTGGGCTTCGTGATGGGGTTTGCCCAGCCCATCGCTACGTCCTATCCAGCCTACCTCACCGATGATCCTCTCGAGCTCAAAGACATCAACTCCGCCATAGCCATGTTTTCAAACGTGAGTATCATCGTTGGCCCCACATTGGGCGGCTTTGTCGCGGCGGCTGCATCGTCGCGCGCGGTGTTTGTGCTCATGATGATCTTTACCGTACTGGCGCTCGCCGCCGGTTGGGGCTTTAGGCAAAGTGCAGGTCAGGCCGCCACACACGAAGGCAAACCCGTAATCGGCGACATCACGTCGGATAAGGCCAGCCAAAGTCCCGACCCCAACACATCTTCTCGCGTCACCTTCGCGACCAGCATCAAGACGGTCTTTACCAACAGCGTCCTCGCCCTACTGTTCTGCATTATTTTCCTTTCGAACTTTGGCTATGGCGCCTTCGACCCGCTGGAGTCGTTCTTCTACCGTGATGTCCTGCACGTCGGTGTCGAGTGGATGGGCTGGCTCTCGTCGGCCTGCGGCGTGGGCGCGGTGCTGGGCGCCGTGGCCGCGCTCCGCTTGCCGCCGCACCTGGTCAACCTTAAAACGCTGCTCTTGGCGCTTATGTCCGTGGGCCTGGGAAGCCTGCTCTACGTGGGAACGCCGTACGTGGGCGTAGCCCTTGTCGGCCAGATTGCCCTGGGCGTGGCCTGGGGCGTCGTCAACCCGCTCCACAACACGATCGTGCAAACAACGGCCCCGCTCGAGCAACTCGGCCGCGTGAACTCGGTCATGGGTTTTGGCAACATGTTTGCCGGCGTGGCCCCGCTGGCGATTGCCCCGTGGCTGGCGGCGACGTTTGGCGTGCAGCGGACGCTCGTAGGGGCGGGCATGGTCGTGACGGCGGTTCCCGCGGCGTTGCTGCTGTTTGGACGCCGGCATTTTGATCGTGCCGCAAGGCAGTAAAAACCATCACAACATTCAGCGAAAATCGCGATTTTGCCGAAAAACGTCGGATGTTGTGATGCTTTGCGCCCCGGGCCGGGACACCCTTCGGGTCCGGCCACCACAAAGGGGCTAGGCACCTTTGTGGTGGTTTTTGCTTTGACGGGCCGCGCCCACGCCTTGGTATACCATGTACGCCGTTCACGAATACGCCCCACACCGCCGCACAACCCAGAAAGGCCCCCATGGACACCACCTTCAGCCACATCAAAGCCGTGTTCTGCGATATCGACGGCACGCTGCTCACGAGCCAGCACACGGTGTCCCCGCGCACCGTGGCGGCGATCCGCGCCCTGCGCGAGCGCGGCGTGCTCTTTGGCCTGTGCACCGGGCGCGACGCCCACGCGACCGAGGCCATGTACGAGCTCTGGGGTATCGAAGGCCTGGTGGACGTGCTCGTGGGCTGCGGTGGCGCCGAGGTCATCGACCGCGCGCACGACATCAACGAGCTGAGCTATCCGCTGCCGGGCGAGACCATCGCGCGCATCTGCAAACACATGGCGGACCTTCCGGCAACGCCCGTCTGCCCCCGAGACGGCGTGTTCTACGTGCCCGAGAGCAACGCGTGCGTCGAGCACCTGTCGCGCGTCGACGGCGTGCCCTACCAGGTGGTCGATTTTGCCGAGTTTTTGCGCGAGCCGCAGCCCAAGGTGATGTTTACCATGGCGCCCGAGGTAATGCCGCGGGTGATTGAGCGGGCGTCGACGTTTGCCGATGACACCGTTAAAGCGGCGGCTCTGCAAACCACGCAGCGGCTCTACGAGTTCATGGATCCGCGCGTGTCCAAGACGCGCGGCCTTGTGCGCGTGGCGGAGCTCAACGACATGGAGCTCCAGGACATCTGTGTGTTTGGCGATGCCGATAACGACACCTGCATGGTGGCTGACGCCGGCGTGGGCGTGGCCATGGCAAATGGTAGCGATGCCACCCGCTCCGCCGCCGACTTTGTAACCGCCAGCAACGACAAAGACGGCATCGCGATCTTTATCGAGGAACATCTGCTGTAGCGCCGGGGGAGAACCACCGCAAAAGGGGACAGGCTCCTTTTGCGGTGGCCTCAGGCGATTTGGGCGAATTGATGCCTAAAATCTACGCGAAAATTCAGATATGGTTGTCTGAACATTACGCTTCTAACTACCGATGAAATAAAGATATTCCCATCAATTTAGTAGTCTATTCCTCCCGGTTAATGACCTACCGTTCACGGTCGATTTTCGATCGTTCACAGGTGCTTGCTCTTGAGCAAAATGTTGTGCAAATAAATAAAATGCTATTAAAAAATGATAGGCAACTAAATTACCAGCAGAAATAAAAACTAAATAGCGAATAAACAAAAGCAAATCTGAGTAAATGTCAAGAGAATTGAGAATTCGCTACAAAACTATCGGTATTTTTGCTTAGATGTTCAAACAATCGTTACAATATGTACTATAAGCGTGCGTAATTACAGGTTGCGCAGATACGTTTGATAGTGAAAGAGCAAGATCGCGGTCTCTTGGGGAGGAGACATCGATGAAAGCGAATTCAGAAAAAACTAAGCAGAGTAAAAAAGCGACGCGCCGTGTACTGGCAGGCGTTTTGTGCGGAGCCTCCGTTTTGAGCCTGGTGCTGTCGCTCGTCATGCCTCCGATCTCGCAGGCCATTGCCAACGATGTCCAGACGGTTCCTACCGAGAAGACTGTGACGGAGGATTCCTCAACTGAGTCTACTGATGTAGAAAACACCAACAACGGGGATACCGAAAACCAGAATAGTGACGACGTCGAGGGCGGCGAGACCAATCCTACAAATGACGTTGAGCAGAATCAGGCTGAGGATCAGCTTGAGGACGAGCAACGGGGTGAAGATGGCGAGTCGTCGGATGGCAATGCTGTAATGGCGGTCGCGGAAGGCGGGCAGACCGAAGCGGCATCCGGTGGGATAGATAGCGCGGATACGCTGAAAACTAAGCTGGAGAGCGCGAGCGGCACTGCCAACTTTGAGCTTACGAAAGATATTGATACCAAAACGACAATTCAGCTCGGCCAAGACGGTAGCAATATCACGCTGGATCTAAAAGGCCATAAGATTAAGCATACGAGTCAAAGAGATCCTTTGTTCAATATCACCGGTGGCGCGACACTTATAATTAAGGATACTGATCCTAAGAAACCGAGTGAAAGTGTCGACGACGGCAAGCAGCTAAATGATCAGGATCAGACTTTAGATCGCAACAATTATGGTAGAGAAGCAGAGTTGGTTTACGACACCGATGGCATTCCGTCTAGCCTTACCTACTACGTGACCGAATCGTCCCCGAGTAAAAAAGACACAACCAAGACAACCGAGATGCTTTTCAAACATAGCGTCGAGATTAAAGGTGCCATCGTGGCGTGCGATGGCTCTGACGGACTGAGGCTCATTAATCTCTACGCAACTAACAGCAAGGGTGGTACGTTCAAGCTCGAGAGTGGCGTGATTACGCAACAGGAAAATACGCAACAGAAACAATGCAGGGTCGACAGTTTGGTTTATGCCGAGAATGGCTCTACCGTCAACATGAGCGGCGGCTATGTGTGTGGTGCTTTCGGCTCGCATGCGGGCGGCGGAATTGAAATATGCAACAATTCGAGCCTCGACGTTTCCGGTGGCGTAATTGCCGGCAACAGCGCTTATAGTGGCGGTGGTGTGTCTGCCAACGCTTCCACGGTCACCATAACTAATGGCGTAATCTCCGGCAACAGCACGCTTGATTCTGTTGGCTTTGGTGGCGGCATCATGGCCGAATATGGCGGCAGCGTTACTGTTTTCGGCGGTTACATTACGAACAATCGCTATGCCAAATTCTGCGGTAAAGATGGCGATGGTTGTCATGGCGGCGCTGGGCTTGCCGCCATAAAGGGCGCCGATGTCGCCATTTATGGCGGCCAGATTACTGGCAACTATTCCGATGAAGCTGGCGGCGGCGTTTACGTTACCAATATTGATCAACAAGATATGGCATGGCTCAAAGTTACGGGATGAATTATTGCCTCTAACGTGAGCTACCGATCTGAAGGTGCCGGCATCCGAGTGGGCCAGAAGGTTGACGCGTTTATTAACGGCCCTAAAGAAAGTAACGGCACTAAAAAAAGTATAGTCTACATCACTAACAATCACTGCATGTCTCGCTATGACTGGGGTGGCGGCGGCATCTTTGTTCAGGGTGATTCGAAAAACGCGACTAACGCAGGCAGGCTGTTTGTATACAACTCGTATATAAGCAGCAATATCGCTGGCGGCTATGGTGGCGGCGTTGCGGTCTGCCCATCGGGTAAGACCTTGGTAACGAACACTGAAGGCACGGCTATCTTTGGCAATTCGTCTGCCGGTGCTGATTATCATGACAAAAAATATCCTGATCCTGCTTACGACAAAGAGCACAATTCCGGCAATGACAAAGCGCCCCATCTTTCTAAAGGCGGCGACGGTAAGAATCAAGACTATACCGCCTATTTGGAACAGGTTTTTCGTGACAATGGTCATGCCGATTTCTTCCTCGCAGCGCATGATAACAATAAGCCGATTGCAGTTGTGACTGGTAAGATGCTTGGCGGTGGAGACGCCCGGTACTCGGGAAGCATCGAACTTAAAAAAGCCATCACCATTCCCGCCAACGGTGCTGTTGGGGTAGAAAATAGCATCGGCCTGACCTCGGGTGTTATTGCCGAGGATGAGGCGGCGATTGATGCGCGGAATCATGCGCAGAATGAAGCGACAACTTTCATCACGGGCAACTATTCCTGGGACCATGGTGGCGGCATCATGTCGAATGGCGACTTGTACCTAGGCGTGCCTGCGGATGCGTACGTCTACCCGAGCCTTAAGCTGAAGGCGACCAAGGAGTTGGCCGGCCGTACGCTCGGAGATGGGGATTTCAAGTTTACGGTTTATCGCAAGAACTCGGATACTGCGAAGGCGCCTTCTTGGAAGAATGATAAATTCGACAAAGGTGGCTGCGAGCTTGTCAAATCTGCCCAAAATAGCGCTGACGGCCACATCGCCTTTGACCTTAGCGACAAGCTCGAGCTGCTTCTTAACGACAAACAGCTTGGCGAGCAGTTATTAGCGAAAGGTGCTGTCGAAATTACATACTACTTGGTCGAAGATGGGGGCAATAAGCCTGGTGTTCATTACGATCGTGCTGTATACGAGATTAAGGTGAGAGTCAAATACAACAAGACTGTACTTATGTCTGTTCCGATACAGGGAAATTCGAATTCGACTAGAGAGCTTAATGTCCATAACTACACGATTGATAGCGTGCACGTGACTAAGCATGATGAGGGTTCAGCTAAAGATCTGGGCACTGTGCCACCAGGTACTGACGGCTATTATTCAATCGTCGACTCCAGCAGCGCAACCTCCACCAATAAGGCAACCTTCACCAACACGTACGACCCTGAGGTTTCCTGGACTCCTAGGGCGACTAAGGTCGTTGAGGGTGGCGAGATGAAGGAGTTTACACTTCAGCTTGCGAAAGACAGCGAATTTAAAAACATCATCGGTACCGCCGTGACCTCTGGTTCTGAGAAGACGCAGACGCTTCCGTTCATGGACGAAAACAATGAAAAGATTGAGCTCAAGTACTCGCTCTCTGATATCAGGAATAATCCCGGCGACCCGGGTGGCCCTTTCAAGACCTTTACGTACTATGTGCGCGAGAAAACCGACGGTCCGCAGTTCTCACACTACACGTACGACCAGTCGGTCTATCAGTTCACGGTTGAGCCAACGTATGACACCGAAAAAGGAGAGATCAACTGTAGGGTGACCTATAAGAAGGGAACCGTTGACTCCGCAGGCAATTGGGCAGCAGACCCCAAAGCCGAAAAACGGACGTTCATCGACACCTTCGCCCCCAACTCCACCGACACCTCCATCCCCACCTTCACCAACACCTACTCCACCTCTTTGCCCCTTTCTGGTATGTCGGGC
>CATYHY010000015.1 GCA_958407085.1 uncultured Collinsella sp.
TCAAGGCTGTTATTTTTGACATGGATGGAACGCTGGTCGATACCGAGCGTTTGGGGATTAAGGCCTGGAAGGCAGGCGCCGCTGAGCTGGGGCTCGCGATTGATGAAGCGCTGATCCATCAGTTTATCGGCCGCACGCTGCCCGATGTCATGGACATCCTTGATGAGCATTACGGCAGCCACGAAACCACCGAGGCGGTCTATGTCCGCCACAAGGAGATTCGCGACGAGATGGTCAAGACCGAACTGGAACTTAAGGCCGGCGCCGCCGAGTGCCTAGACGAGCTGCTGGCTGCGGGCTATCACGTTGGTCTAGCGACGTCGTCGCGCCTCGTTACGGCCGAGCGCAACCTTAAGATGGTTGGCCTCTTTGACAAGTTTGAAACGGTAACGTGTGGCGAGGACGTCGTGCACGGCAAGCCCGACCCCGAGATGTATCTGCTCGCCTGCGAGCGCGCGGGCTTTGCTCCCGAGGAATGTGCCGTGGTCGAGGATTCGCGCAACGGCTGCGTCTCGGGCATTACGGCCGGCTGCCATGTCTTTGCCGTCCCCGATATCGTGCCGCTGCCGCAGGACGTGGTGGATGGCTGCGAGGCCGTGCTCGATACGCTGTTCGATCTGGCGGCGGCGGTCAAGGCCGTGCGCTAGACAATTGCGGCGTTGAAACGAGCAATTGCTTACGTTTGCGCTTAAACAAAAGGGGTCCGGCAATGGTCGGGCCTCTTTTGCTTGAGCGGCGACTTAGCATACTTGCGGGCGTGCTATAGATACGCGCCGAGGTTGATGGCCGTGGCGTCGGTCTGGCTGCTTGCCCGGGTGCTGGCGCGTTCCAGCAGGAACGGACGTACCAGTTCTTGGCGGTTGATATCCTCGGCGGCGACTGCGGTGACGGTACGCACTGCGGAGCCGACACGGATATGCTTGATCTTTGCCGGGGCCTTGTTCTCGATTTGCTCCATCAGCAGTTGGACACCCTTGCGGCCAATCTCGTAGCCCGGGGGCGCTACCGTAGTGAGCGGGACCGATCCGCTCCAAGCGAGTGGGTTGCCGTCGCATCCGGCCACGCGAACCTGCTCGGGGACGGAGATGCCTTTGTCGACCAATGCCGAGATAACGCCCGAGGCCAGCACGTCGGTCAGGCCGACGACAAAATCGGGACGTTCGTCCGCGGGGCGCTCGGCGATTTGGGCACCGATGCCGTAGCCGTCGGCAGCGGTATTCCATTCGCCGGCGTCGATGACTTCGATCTTGATATCGGGGTGCAGGGCGAGCGCCTTATGAATGCCAAGGACGCGCAGGGTGAGTTGCATAAATGCTGCTCGGCCGACGACGACAATATGGTGCGCGCCGCGGGCGATGGCAAGTTCGGCAATGATGCGACCCTGGGCCTCATTGTCGGCCGCTACGTAGTAGCCGGGCTCGGAGCAATGGATGTCCAGATGGACGATCGGCACGGGCATCTTGGTCATGGCGGGGTGCCAGTCGGGGGATGCCATGGGCTGAACCATGACGCCGGACATCTGGGTGCCCATAAAGTAGCGCAGGTAATGATCCTCGAGAATATCGTCGTTATCGGCGTTGGCGATGAGCAAGTCGTAGCCGTGCTTGCGGGCCTCGTTGTGGGCGCCGCTGGCGATTTGGAGCGAAAAGCCGTGATCGAGACGGGGGAGCACCAGGCCAAAGGACTTGGTGGCGCCGCCCGCGAGCTGACGGGCGCTTTGGTTGGGCAGGTAGCCAAGGCGATTGATGGTCTCGTTGATGAGCTTGAGGGTCTCGGGGCGCAGCTTTTCGGGGTGGTTGAGCGCGTTGGAAACCGTGCCCAACGAAACCCCGGCCTCGCGCGCGACGTCGCTGATTTTTACCTTTGCCATAGCGGCCCCTTTGATGCGTTTCAAGTACAAGCCAGATTGTAGCATCCCAAACCTACCAAAAAGGGACAGGTTTATTTTGGCAGGTTTATCTGGGGAAACGCCGTTGCCAGCGCGACCACCACGAAGGGGGCAGGTACCTTTGTGGTGGTTTGGACCGGCTGGACGTGTGTGCATCGAGTGGTATCTAAGTTGAGATACCACCTCTGGTATATCAGCTTGCGTTTGCGTGAGTACAATACTCGAACGTTATGCGTCTCAGCGCCCCCTGTGCGTGGACGTTTTGCAGTCAAGCGGACGAAGGGATTTATCCTATGTGCGGAATTGTCGGCTACACCGGCTCTGATATTGCAAAGAACATCCTGGTCACGGGCCTCAAGCGTATGGAGTATCGCGGCTATGACTCCTCGGGCGTCGCGCTCGAGGTGGGCGAGGGCGCCGCGGCGCACCTCGATGTCATCCGCCGCGTGGGTAAGGTCGCGGGCTTGGAGAGCGAGCTTTCCAATATCGACAGCGACGCTACCTGCGGTATCGGCCACACCCGTTGGGCCACCCACGGCAAGCCCTCCGTCGTTAACGCTCACCCCCACACCAGCTGCGACGGTCGTATCGCCATCGTCCACAACGGCATCATCGAGAACTTCGCCGAGCTGCGCGAAGAGTTGGAGGGTCGCGGCCACCACTTTAAGAGCGAGACCGATACCGAGGTCTTCGCGCATCTGATCGAAGAGGCCTATGCCGAGACGCACGACCTGATGGCCTCCGTGCGCGAGGCTTGCACCCACGTGGTCGGTGCCTATGGTCTGGCCGCCGTGTGCGCTGACGAGCCCGGCGTGATCGCCGTGGCCCGCAAGGATTCCCCGATCGTAGTCGGTGTGGGCGAAACCGGCTCCTATGTTGCTTCCGATGTCATCGCGCTCATCGACGCCACCCGCGATGTCGTGGTGCTCGAGGACGGTCAGTTTGCCAAGCTCACGCCCGCAGGCGTCGAGTACACCGACGAGGCCGGCAACGTTATCGAGCCCAAGGTCACCCACATCGACTGGGACCTGGACATGGCAGAAAAGGGCGGTTATCCCGACTTTATGCTCAAGGAGATTCACGAGCAGCCGCGCGTTGTGCGCGACACGCTGGTTGGTCGTATGACGCCGGCCGGCGAGCTCGACATCGACGAGCTGGGCCTTTCGCTCGAGGAACTCAACGACATCGACCGCGTCTACGTGATCGCTTGCGGCACCAGCTATCACGCTGGCCTCATTGCCAAGAATCTCATTGAGGGCTGGGCTCGCATCCCCACCGAGGTGGAGGCGGCCAGCGAGTTCCGCTATCGCAACCCCATCATCACGCCGACGACGCTCGTCGTGGCCGTGTCCCAGTCGGGCGAGACGGCCGATACCCTTGCCGCCATTCGCGACGCGCGCATCAAGGGTGCCAAGGTCTTCGGCATCACCAACGTGGTGGGCAGCCCCGTGGCGCGTGAGAGCGACGGCGTCATCTACACCAAGGCCAACAAGGAGATCGCGGTCGCCTCGACCAAGAGCTTCATCGGCCAGGTCGTGAGCCTTACGCTTTTGGCCCTGCTGCTGGCGCAGGTCAAGTACCGCTTGACCACCAAGCAGGCGCGCATGCTGTTCCGCGAGCTTTCCGATACGGCCGAGCAGATCCAGTGGATTTTGGATACCCAAACCGAGGCCGTTCATGAGGCCGCCCTGCTGTGCAAGGACGCGCAGTCGGCGCTGTTCGTGGGCCGTGGCATGGGTGCCGCTATTTCCTACGAGGGCGCGCTCAAGCTCAAAGAGGTCAGCTACCTGCACGCCGAGGCCTACGCCGCCGGCGAGATGAAGCACGGCCCCATTGCCTTGATCGACCCGGGCTTCCCTGTCATCGCCGTGGCCACCAAGAGTGCCACCTACGACAAGACCGTGTCGAACCTCATGGAGTGCAAGGCGCGCGGCGCCAAGGTCATCGTCGTTGCTACCGAGGGCGACGAGGAAATCAACAAGATTGCCGACTGCATCATTCGCGTGCCGGCCGTCCGCGACGTGTTCAGCCCCATCACGGCGAGCGTCCCGCTGCAGCTGCTCGCCCGCGAGGTTGCCATCCTGCGCGGCTGCGACGTCGACCAGCCCCGCAACCTGGCAAAGAGCGTTACCGTGGAGTAGTTGGTTCCGCCATTCTGGCGACCAAGGCCCGGCTCCGTTGCAGCGGAGCCGGGCCTTGTTTCATTTGCCCAGATAAAACCTGCCAAAATGAACCTGTCCCTATTTGGCAGGTTAGCGGAGCTTGCTGGTCTCGAAGTACTCGGGGAACTGGTCCAGAACCTCGGTCTGGTTGCGGAACATCATATGCAGGTGCTTGCTGACCAAAAAGCTCGCTTCGATGGGGTCGCGACCGGCGATAGCGCGGCGAATCTGCTTGTGCTCGTTCACGATGTCCTGATTGTCGAGAACCTGCGTGGCGGCGCGCAGCCAGCGGAAGCGCTCCAAGTCGGCATTGGTCTCTTCGAGCCACGACCACACGGTGCTGCGACATGCGATGCTAAAAATCATGTGATGCATGAGGTTGTCGCTCAAAAAGAAGCCGATGCGATCCTCTTCGGCCATGGCCTTTTCCTGCAGCACGATGGCGCGGTCGAGCTGCTCGATGCCGGCCGACGTGGCGCGCGCACAGCACTCCACAATCACCTGCTTTTCCAGATGCTCGCGGATGTAACAGGCACTCTCGGCAAGGGTGAGGTTGATGGGCGAGACGTAGGTACCGCTCTGGGGCACGGTGCGCACCAGGCCTTCCTGCGCCAAACGAACCAAAGCCTCGCGCACAGGGGTGCGCCCCATATCTAGGTCGTCGCAAAGTTGCTTGACGCCCAGCTTTTCGCCCGGCTTGTAGTCCAGGTAGACGATTTTGCGTCGAATGGTGTGGTAGGACTGGTCCTGTAGGCTCGTTTCCTGCTCGCCGACGTGCATCGATTCTTCCATAGCGCCTCGCAACTGTTCTATCAAACTCATATGTCAGTTGTTAATTATGCCGCGAATCAGCTCTCCGCGGTGGGCAATTCGGCTGTTGCCTGAGAACTATTGCGGCATCTTAGTCTGTGTTTGCGCAAGGCTGCGCTCAATGTTGCCGTATCATAAGCCGTCGCAAACGTGAAATAGAAAGAAGGAATCCCATATGCAACTGGCAAATATCGTTCGCGAGCGCTGGAAAGGCGTCTTGTTCTGCCTGATCATTGCCATTCCCGCGACGTTGCTCGGCAAACAAATTGAGGTGGTCGGCGGTCCGGTATTTGCCATCCTCTTTGGCATGGTCCTGGCGCTCGTCTTTCCCAGGAAGCGTCGCGAACAGCTCGCCGCCGGCGTCACCTATACGTCCAAAAAAGTCTTGCAGTATGCGGTTATCCTGCTTGGCTTTGGCATGAACCTCTCCCAGATTCTGTCCAAGGGCGCCCAGTCGCTGCCGATTATCGTGGCGACGATCTCGACCTCGCTTGTCATCGCCTTTGTGCTCTGCCGCGTCATGAACGTACCGGGTAAGATCGCGACGCTTGTGGGTGTGGGTTCGTCGATTTGCGGCGGTTCGGCCATCGCTGCGACCGCGCCCGTCATCGATGCCGACGATCGCGAGATTGCCCAGGCCATTTCGGTCATCTTCCTGTTTAACGTTATCGCGGCGCTCGTGTTTCCGACGCTCGGCGGCATGCTCGGGCTGACCAACGAGGGCTTTGGCCTGTTTGCCGGTACCGCCATCAACGACACCTCGTCCGTAACGGCTGCGGCGAGCGCTTGGGACAGCATGCATCCCGGCGCCAATGTGCTCGAGAGCGCCACGGTGGTCAAGCTCACCAGGACGCTGGCCATTATTCCCATTACGTTGGTTCTCGCATGCTGGCAGATGCATCTGGCGCGCAAGGCCGGCGGCGACGCCAAAAGCACGTTCTCGCTTAAACGCGCGTTTCCCATGTTCGTGCTGTTCTTTGTGCTGGCGAGCGTAATCACCACGGTGCTTCAGCTTCCTGCATCCATTACGGCGCCCATCAAGGAGCTGTCGAAGTTCTTTATCGTGATGGCCATGGCGGCTATTGGTTTTAATACCGATATCGTCGAGCTGGTCAAAAAGGGCGGCAAGCCCATCGCATTGGGCTTTTGCTGCTGGATTGGCATTGCGTGCATGAGTTTGGGAATGCAACACGTGCTGGGAATCTGGTAGAGAAGTAGCTTATTTGCGTGCTGCGTGCTGGCGAGCGCATTCTCACGGTGGAGCGATAGGAGCTCTTGCGGGTATGGCTTGTCCGCAGGTTTATAAGTCCCGAAGAGCTCTTATCGCCCCGCCAGGATGGCGATGCGGGGCAACACCTATACTCGCAGGACGGCGCTTTCTGCCCTATAGTGTTTGGTGAGCAATATCGTTCAATTTTGAAACACTCGGTCGTACGACCGTCGGCGGCTGCACGTCGCTGCGGACAGGGGCAAATAATGGATAGCGATGCCAAGCTGAACATCTTGACCGAGGCCCTGGCTGCTGCCGGGGCCTCGGCATTGGCAATCGATGCGCGTGGGGACGTCGCGATCTCGACCATGAATGACGCGGCGCTCGAGCGGGATGTGGCGGCTTTTGTCGCTGAGCGCCTCGACCGTATAGGAGACGGCGCGCGTCTGGTTATGGGACGTGCGGGTGCGCGCCTGAGCCTGACCGTTCGCCCCACCGACAAAGAGGGCGGGGGCCTTTGGGTCGTCGTGGTCCGCGAGGTGCGCGGTGCCGCGGCGCATGCGGGTATCGAGTGGCTCAACGCCGACGAAGTTGAGGCTCGCTACGAATCGAGCGCGTACGGCATCGTTGAGGGGGCGGCCTCGGTGGCTGCGCCGGTTGCCGAGAGTTACGCGCGCGGTGTGCCCCTTATGCTCGAGGGCGAGCTGGGAGCGGGTCAGGTCGAGATCGCCAAGCGCCTCTATCTGGACGGTCCTTTTGCCGGTCAGCCCTTTGTTTCCGTCGCGCTCGATGAACTCACCGATCGCGGTTGGCGCCATGTGCTCAAAAGCGCCGAATCGCCGCTGTTCCAAACGGGGCTGACCCTTTGCATTGAGGACTGGAATGCGGTTGGTCCCCAACGCCTTCGCGAGCTCGTTTCCACGATGGCCGACACCGCGTTGGCGACGCGCTGCCATGTGGTGCTGACGGCGAATGACATGCCGGGCGGCAGCGAAAGTGATCAAGCCGCTTTTGTGACCGAGCGCTTCGCCTGTGCGGTGAGCGTGGCGCCGGCAATCGCCGAGCAGGGAGCCGCGTCGAAGAAGGTTGCGCGCTATTTGGAATATCTCGCTGACGCATTTGGGACGTCAGCGCCCACGCTGTCTGCCGCGGCGGCGAAGACGCTCGATGCTTACCGCTGGCCGCGCAATTATCTGCAGCTCCGCGAGGTCTCGGAACGACTGTATATATTGGTGGGGGCGGGCACGGTGGACCGCACTGTGGCGGAGGAAGTGCTCGCCCAAGAGGACGTGATTAAGACCGCAACCTTTGGCGCCCCGACACTCGAAAGTGACCTGTATATCCTGCGACCGCTGGCCGATACCGAGCGAGATATCGCGCATCTGGTTGTAGACCATCTCCACGGCAACCGAACCCGTGCGGCGGAGGTGCTGGGCATAAGCCGTACAACGCTGTGGCGCTTGCTGAAGGACGATGACCGTTGAGCGTCGCGCCCGTGACCGCGCGCGACGCGTGTGCTACAGTCCAAAGCGTTATTGTTTCGATTTGGTTACGGCGTGCGAGGGCATATGGCTGAGACTTCAAAACCGAGCCGCAGAAGGCGGAGCGCCGCGCCGGTTAACCGACGCACGACATCGGTGACGTGGGGCAAACACGCCTCGGGGTTTGATGGCTCGTTCAAGCGCACTAAATACGGCTATCCTTCGGCAAGCGCCCGCTTGGCAATGCAGGCAGAGTCCTCGCTGTGGGGCCGCAAACGCGTGGTGGGCTCAAAGCTCAAGCACGACGGAACGCTCGGCTACATCAGCCGCGGGGCGGCTCGCCGCAGCGGGCTCAATCCCGCCGGCTGGCATCGCTACGTGCCGATCGTGGCCGCCGTTGCAGTGATCGTCATCGCACTCGCTGCGCTTGGCTACGCCGGCGGTGGCGCCAACTTGGACGCAATGTTTAAATCGCCCGAGCTCGCGCATGCAGGCACAGAAGTTATCGAGGGCGCTCAGACCCAGACGGGTGTCGCGCCCCAGCGCGGTATCGTTGCGGCGGCCTCCACCATCGCCGATGCGCAAAAGGACGAGGACGAACAAGGCAGCGAAGCCGAAACGGCCCAGACGAACGAAACGACGACAACTCAAATATCAACATAGCTTGCCGGCAGAAGGGGACGTTCCTTTTCTGCCGGCAGTTTAGGACACTCCTGCGCTACCTAACGTACACCACGTTGTCGCGGCGCGGCTTTGCCTCGGGCAGCGTGTCCTCGGCGTAGCCAAGAATGCAGTTACCGACACCGCGCAGGCTGCCGTTGGCGGGCAGGCCCCAGCTGGCCAGCAGCTCCAGGCCCTCGGGCGAGTCAAAGACCTCATGCGCGCGGTGAATCCAGCACGAATCGACACCCAGTGCATAGGCGGCGTTGAGCAAGTTGCCCATGGCGAGCGAGCCGTCTTCCAGATGTGTGGGCACGCTGCGGTCAACCAGCACCACCACAACGGTCTTGGCGCCATAGAAGGGGTCGCTGTTGCTGCCCATGACCTGGGCGTTGAGCTGTGAGAGACGCTCGACGGTCGCGGGGTCAGTGACGGCGACAAACGTCACCGGCTGACGGCCCATGCCGCTCGGTGCATATTGGCCGGCTTCGATAATACGTGCAAGCTTTTCGGCCTCGACGGGACGATCGCTGTAGTTGCGGCAGCTGCGACGGTGAATGAGTGCTTCGATAGTCTCCATGGTGTCTCCTTGCGGTGGCGTTGCAGATGCCTCGTTCATACCCGCCGGGCTTAAACGATAGACGGTCAATTGCCCGGCCAAAAGGATAGATTCCAATTGGGAAAGTAGGTTTGCATAAAAGTACCTTCAGAATGTGACAAACAAATGGGATGGTTAAACGTTTTATCCCGTCTACCCTGCGGTTTTTTACCACTTGCCTAAATGACGAACGCATAACCTCTGATAAAGGTTTTACTAAAGGAGTACCAACGTTTATCAATGCGCCGTGGTGGCGCCGGGCCAGGAGGTAACATCATGTTCCAGGCTGGAGATGTCGTCGAGACCGATTTCGAAGGATTTCTGAAGCTGCTGCGTTCCAAGACGCGCGCTTTCGTGTCGATCAACGATCACGAGTACTACATCACGCACACCGATGGCTATTGGCGTGTTCAGGATTGCGAGGCCCTCAACGATAAGGGCCACTTTACTGACTGCTCCGAGCTGGTCAACACGGTCTGCGAGGTCGTCGAGCTGCCGTGGATTGCCGGCAAGAGCCTGCATGACAGCTTCTCGGGCGCTACGGTCTATGAGGCCGTCGCCGCTTAACAGGCAATAAAACTCGATTTTCACGTGACCGCTGGCGCCGCCCCCGCGCCGGCGGTCTTTTTCTGCCGATAGGCCATAAAAATGTACGCATTTGCGGAGAGGCTGTTGACGATAGTCAAAACTCGGACTAATCTAGAGACACAGTATTGGTCAAAAATCGGACAATCGAATAGTGGGATAGATGAATAGTGCGGTTGCACTGGTCGACTTCGACCGGTTGCTCAATGGACTCGACCATATCTATTCGGAGTTCTCGCGCGCCTGCGGCCTTTCGGACTTCGCTTACTGGATGCTCGTCGACACGAGTGCAGCGGGCGGAAGCGTTGCCGTGAGTCGGCTGACGAGTGAATGGTTCTACAGCAAACAGACCATCAATTCGGCGATTAAAACGCTTAGGGCGCGAGGGCTTGCGACGTTGGAGTTTGCCGAGGGCAGTCGTAAAAACAAGGTTGTACGACTGACCGAAGAAGGCGTGCGGTTTGCCAAGCGCTACGCGTTGCCGGCGCAAAAAGCCGAGCAACAGGCATTCGAGGCGCTCGAGCCGTGGGAACAGTGCGAGATCATGCGCTTGGTCGGTAAGTTCTCCCATGTTCTTAACGAAGAGTGCGAGGCATTTAAACGGCAAGTGGCCGCCGAGAACGAGACTGACGATAAGGGCGAGGGGGACGCATGCGACTCTTAATGAGGTTTATGAGGCCGTACCGCGGTCTGATTGCGGTGACGCTGTTTGCGGTGCTGATAGATAACGTCGGTACGCTGTTGGTTCCCACGATGCTGGCGAACATGGTCAACACCGGTATTACCACGGGTGATGTCGACTATATATTACGCAACGGCCTGTACATGCTTATCGCGACCGGCATGGCCAGCGGCGGCACGGTGCTGGGCTGCTATCTTTCGGCGCGCCTGGCCGCCAACGTGGCCTGCGATATCCGCAATGCCGTGTACGACAAGTCGCTCGAGCTGTCCGCCAGCGACTTTGAGCGCTTTGGCACGGGTTCGATGATCACGCGCTCGCTCAACGACATCAACGTGATTCAGCAAGCTGTCCTTCAGACGATTCAGCTGGTGCTGCCGGTGCCGTTCTTGGCCGTGGCAGGCATCATTTTTGCTTGGTTCATCGATCCCGCCATGGGTACGCTGCTGGGCGTGGTGGTTGCGATCGTGCTGGTGGCGGCGGTCTTTACCGTTGCCAACGCCGCGCCGATCTTTATGCGCCTGCAGAGCTTTATCGACCGCATGAACGTGGTGCTGCGCGAGAACATCGTGGGCGTGCGCGTCATCCGCGCATTTAACAAGGAGCGCCACGAGGAGCAGCGCCTGGACGAGGTGTTTAGCGATTACGCGGCCAATGCCATCAAGGTCAACCACCTGTTTGTGGGTCTCGACAGCTCCAGCTTCTTTTTGATGAATATCGCCGAGGTGGCGGTGCTGTGGGTGGGCGGCGACCGCGTGGGCGTCCACGCCATGCAAATCGGTAGCATCTCGGCCGTGCTGGAGTACGCGATCCTGATCCTGTTCTTTGTGATGACGGCGCAGATGGTGATTCTGACGCTCCCACGCGCCGCCGCATGCCTGAACCGTGCGCAGCAGGTGTTGGAGATTGAGCCGAGCATCGTGGACGGCAAGCGCACGCTGGACACGTGCGCGGCGGAGTCTGTTGACGGTGCCGACGCGGTGGCCGTGTTCGACCACATGTCGTTCCGTTTTGACGATGCCGACGAGGATACCCTGTGCGACCTGAGCTTTGCCTGTCGCCGTAGCCAGACCACGGCGATTGTAGGCTCGACGGGTTCGGGCAAGTCGACGGTGGCCAAGCTCTTGCTTCGCTTCCACGATGCCACGAAGGGCGCCATTCGCCTGAATGGCATCGATCTGCGCGACCTTTCGCAAGACGACATCCGCGGGCGTATCGCCTATGTGCCGCAGAAGGCATGGCTGTTCTCGGGTACGGTGGCGAGCAACCTGCGCTTTGGCAACGAAGACGCGACTGAGGCTGACATGCTCCATGCGCTGGAGGTTGCCCAGAGCACCTTTGTGCTCGACCAGCCCCAGGGGCTCGATACGCCGGTGGCCCAGGGCGGCACGAACTTCTCGGGTGGTCAGCGCCAGCGCCTGGCGATTGCCCGCGCACTCATGAAGCATGCCGATCTATATATCTTCGACGACAGTTTTTCGGCCCTGGACTTTAAGACCGATGCCGCCCTGCGTCATGCGTTGCAAGACGAGACGCGTGACGCTGCGGTGCTCATCATCGCGCAGCGCATCTCGACCATTCTGCATGCCGACCAGATCGTGGTGCTCAAGGATGGCGAGGTTGTGGGTCTGGGCACGCATGGCGAGCTTATGGAAACCTGCGAGGTGTACCGCGCAATCGCGGAATCGCAGATGAAGGGAGGTGAGTAGCATGACCGAGGAGCTCAAGAAGCAGGGCATCGTCGATGGCGCTGCGGTTGTAGAGACAGTCGAGGAGACGGGCGTCGCGCCCGACCTGGACGAAGCCGCCAAGGCGGCGGAGCGCGAGGCTCGCCGCCAAGCGCTCTACGAGGAAAACGAACGTGCCGAGGACGAGCGCGCCCGCGCCGAGGCAGAGCGTATGCGCGACGTGGACGACGAAGACGAGGACGAGACGCCTCGGGATACCTGGGCGACGGTGCGCCGCCTGTGGAGTGAGGCTGCCGGCGACCATTGGCGCTTCTATATCGTGTTCGCGAGCATTGTGTTCTATGTCATCTTTAACACCGCCGCGCCGGCATATAGCGCCCGCGTGATCGATGAGCTGTGGGGCCACATTCAGGTGGCGTTTGCCAACGACACCACTTTCAGCATCACCTGGGAGAACTGCGGCAAGACCATTTTCGTCTACTTTATGATCTGGACTGCCGCTGCCTCGTTCTATGCGCTCCAGAGCTTTTTGATGTCGAGCGTCGCTGAGCGTCTCAATCTGCGCCTGCGCAACCGCATCGCGCAAAAGCTCAACCGTCTGCCGCTCGCCTATTTTGACGCGCATCGTCCCGGCGAGGTCGTCAGCCGCGCGACCAACGACCTGGACAAGATGTCCGAGAGCATGCAGCGCGGATTGCTGCAGCTGCTCGTGTCGATCGGCACGGTTGTTGGTGCTGTGAGCGTGATGTTCGTGTTCAGCGTGCAGCTTACGCTCGTCTTTCTGTTCTTTACGGCACTGTCGCTGCTGGTGACGAAGGTCGTCTCGCGCCGCACACACGATGTGACGGGCGAGCGCCAGGAGTGGGTGTCCAAGATTACGAGTGCGGTCGAGGAAGGCTATTCGGGCCGTCTGGTGATCCGCGCGTTTAACCGCGAACGCCAAAGTTCTGCCGAGGTGCACCAGGCCTCGGGCGAGCTGGCACGCGTGAGTGCCAAGGCCGACTTTATGATCAATGCCGTCGGCCCTGCGGTGCGCTTTATCGGCCGTTTGGCGCAGATCGTGATCGCGCTGGTGGGCTGCAGCATGCTGGTTGCCGGTCACATGACCGTCGGCGTGTTCCAGGCGTTCTTCCAGTTTATCTACGAGGCGTCCGAACCCATGACGCAGCTGTCGTTTACCTTCAACTCGCTGCAGAGCGCGTTGGCGAGTGCGGAGCGCGTGTTCGACCTGCTCGATGAGCCCGAGATGGAGGCCGATCCGCTGCCGGACGAGGCCGCCAAGCTGCCGGGTCGCGTTGAGGGTCGCGTCTCCTTTGAGCACGTGCGCTTTGGTTATTCGCCCGACAAGCCGCTTATGCACGACGTGTCGTTTACCGCCGAGCCGGGCCAGAAGATTGCCGTGGTGGGAACCACGGGCGCGGGCAAGACGACGCTCATCAACCTGCTCATGCGCTTCTACGAGATTGACGGCGGGCGTATTACGCTCGACGGCGTGGATACGAGCCGCATGGACCGCGGCGAGCTACGGCAGCAGTTTGGCATGGTGCTGCAGGACGCCTGGCTGTTCGATGGCACGATTGCCGAAAACATCGCCTACGGCTGTCCCGAGGCGACGCGTGAGGAGATCGTGGCGGCTGCGCGCGCCGCGCAGGTCGACTTCTTTGTGCGCACCATGCCGCAGGGCTATGACACGCGCGTGGCCAACGATGCCGAAAGCATCAGCCAGGGCCAGCGTCAGCTGCTGACCATCGCACGCGTGCTGCTCAATAACCCGGCGATTCTCATCCTGGACGAGGCGACCTCAAGCGTGGATACGCGTACCGAGCTTGCCATCGGTCGTGCCATGGACGCGCTCATGCGCGGGCGCACGAGCTTTGTGATCGCGCACCGCCTGTCGACGATCGTGGACGCCGACCTGATCTTGGTCATGGATCACGGCAACATTATCGAGCAGGGCACGCATAAGGAGCTGCTGGCTGCCGAGGGTGCCTACGCCGACCTCTATCTGAGCCAGTTCGCATAATGTGACAAAGGGACAGTCTCTTTGCCACATCACAAATAAGGCGCGCCGGGGATGAATTCCCTGGCGCGCCTTTGCGTTGATGCCGATGTCGTTTTGTGCCGCTTGCGTTCCTAGCGTTCGTCCACGAGCTTGGCGACGAGGGCCTTGAGCTCGGCCACCTCTCGCTCGAGTTCCTTGACGCGGCGGGCATTCTCGGTGATGCCCTGGCGGTTGAGGGCGGACTGCTCGGCGGCGTCATCGGGCATGTACTCGCGATGCTGCTTGGCGTCGAAACTCTCCTCGAACACACGGCAGCCGTTGCGCTTGATGATGCGTCCCGGCACGCCCACGACGGTGCAGTTGTCGGGGACGTCCTTAACGACGACCGAGTTGCCGCCGATCTTGACGTTGTTGCCGATGTGGATGTTGCCAAGCACCTTGGCGCCCGTGCCTACCGTGACATTGTTGCCCAGGGTGGGGTGACGCTTGCCGGTCTCGTTGCCGGTGCCGCCGAGCGTGACGCCCTGGTAGAGCACACAGTTGTCGCCCACAATGGTGGTCTCGCCGATGACGACGCCCATGGCGTGGTCGATAAAGAAGTGCTTGCCAATCTGCGCGGCAGGGTGAATCTCGACGCCGGTGATGTGGCGGGTGATTTGCGAGAGCACGCGGGCGAGCGAGCGATGACCGTGCTCCCACAGCCAGTGCTCGGGCACGTGGTTCCACTTGGCGTGCAGGCCAGGATAGGAAAGAAAGATGACCAGACCGTTTTGCGCGGCGGGGTCCTGCGCCTGGACGGTCTTGATGTCCTCGCGAATGGTATTGATAAAGCTCACCGGCCGCCCTCCCTTAGCGCCATGGCAATGCGATTCAATAAAGTATAGCGATTCGCTAGGGATTAAAAAGGACAATCTTGGCGGCTTTGCGCTACAAGTGTCAGTTATGCAAACTTGCTGGTAATGGAGTCATGCTTTTGTGGGGTTGCGCACGAGGGGGCACCGCAACCGTATACTGGTCAACTTGGACGTATCCGCGCCCACAACTGAGAGGTTTTACTTCATGGGTTTCATCAATTTTATTGCCGAGCTGCTTAAGGACCCGCGCACCGCGATCGCCAGCTGGATCGCCGCCGGCCCGCTTATGGCCTACGGCTGCGTGTTCCTGATCATCTTTATCGAGACGGGCGTGGTGTTCTTCCCGTTCCTTCCCGGTGATTCGCTGCTGTTCGCCTCGGGTTTCTTTGCCCACAACGGCGGCTTTAACATCGTGGCGCTTCTGGCCACCGCATGGGCCGCTGCCATTTTGGGCGATCAGTGCAACTTTATGATCGGTCACTTCTTTGGCCGCAAGATCATCGCTTCGGGCAAGGTCAAGGCCATGACGCCCGAGCGCATCAAAAAGTCCGAGGACTTCTTGGACAAGTGGGGTCACCTGGCCATCTTCCTGGGTCGCTTCTTCCCGTTTATCCGCACCTTTGTGCCCTTTATCGCTGGCATGGGCGGCATGCACTGGCGCAACTTTGTCGTCTTTAACGTGCTGGGCGGCATTACCTGGTCGACGGTCTTTACGCTGCTGGGCTACTTCTTTGGCGGCATTCCCTTTGTGCAAGAGCACTTTGAGCTGCTGATTATCGGCATCGTTGCCGTGTCGATCATCCCGACCGTGGTCGGTCTGGTTAAGGCCAAGCTGGGTAAATAGAACGCCTAGCTCGAGCCAGCGCGCAGACCGTACAGTTGAGGCCCGTCACCGCTTACGGTGGCGGGCCTTTTTGCTTCGGTCAAATGAAAATACTTTACTTAGTTAAAGAAAAGCGTTTTATCAGACGCGTGCGGGGAGTACAATCTCGTGCATGCGAATCGACGTGCCATCGGCTTTGATGCTGCTCGCGTGTCCCGTCCGGCTCTACGCTCCGGGCGTGCGACGTTGCGACGCGGTCGGCCTCGGTCCTTGCGTGCGGGTTCGCGAGTATGCAACTGTGTATGTAAGGAGCGACATATGACTGTCGAGAAGAAGGATATCGATTGGGGTAGCCTCGGCTTTGGCTACATGAAGACCGATTACAGCTACGAGGCCCATTGGAAGGACGGCGAGTGGGACGAGGGCGGCCTGACCACCGACCACACCCTGCATGTCTCCGAGTGCGGCGGCATCTTCCACTACTGCCAGGAGGTCTTTGAGGGCCTGAAGGCCTACACCGCCGAGGACGGCAGCATCGTCTGCTTCCGTCCCGACATGAACGCTGAGCGTATGTATAACTCTGCCCAGCGCCTCGAGATGCCCCCGTTTGCCAAGGACAAGTTCGTTGAGGCCGTCAAGCAGGTCGTTTCTGCCAACGCCGCCTGGGTTCCGCCCTTCGGTTCCGGCGCGACCCTGTACGTGCGTCCGTTTATGATCGGCTCCGGTGACGTGATCGGCGTGGCTCCCGCTCCTGAGTACACGTTCCGCATTCTCGTGACCCCGGTCGGTCCGTACTTTAAGGGCGGCCTCAAGCCCGTCAAGCTGCGCGTTTCCGAGTATGACCGTGCTGCACCGCACGGCACCGGCAACATCAAGGCCGGCCTGAACTACGCCATGTCCCTTAAGCCCACGATGGAGGCCCATCGCGAGGGCTATGCCGAGAACCTGTATCTCGACTCCGAGTCCCGCACCTATGTCGAGGAGACCGGTGGCGCCAACGTCCTGTTCGTGAAAGAGGATGGCACGCTCGTCGTTCCGCAGTCGCACACCGACTCCATCCTGCCCTCTATCACCCGTCGTTCGCTCGTTCAGGTTGCTCAGGACCTGGGCATGACCGTTGACCAGCGCCCCGTCGAGTGGGCCGAGGTCAAGGCCGGCACCTTTGTGGAGTGCGGCCTGTGCGGCACCGCTGCCGTCATCTCTCCGGTTGGCGAAATCGACAACAAGGTTTACGGCGCCGACGAGACCGTGACCTTCCCGGCTGGATACACCGAGATCGGCCCTGTGATGAAGAAGCTTCGCGAGACCCTGACTGGTATCCAGTCTGGTGCTGTCGAGGACAAGCACAACTGGGTTTACACCGTCGCGTAATTTGTCTTACCTATCCGGGCAGAGAACAAGTTCCCTCCCGGCGCGTCCTCGGACATGCAAGAAGCCCTCGCTGCGCACTTGAACTGCCTCCCATTTCTTGGACATGAGAAATGGGAGGCTTTCTTTATGCGCGTTGATTTGAGGGTGAAGCATGATGTCGAGGCCAGGAAGGCGGCCATAGGGCTCTTCGAGCTCGGACGCGGGTATAAATCTGCCGCGATTGCCCTTTCGCTTCCCGCGGAAGCCGTGAGAAGATGGCAGGAGATATACCGCGCATTCGGGAGCGAGGTGCTGCTGCGCATGGACGGAAAGCAGGGCAGGTACACATACGAGCAGAAGGTCGCCGCCGCCTCCGCCGTCGTCGACGGCGGCATGACGAAGGCCGAGGCGATGGCGGCGTTCGGCATAATGTCGATGTCGCCGCTCAAGAAGTGGTGCGCGCTATACCGCGAGGGCGGCGCGGAGGCCCTGCGCCCGAGGCCCAAGGGCCGGCCGAGCGGTTCCAGGGCGAGGCCGCGGACCCGCGAGGAGGAGCTCGAGGAGCGGTGCCGTAGGCTCGAGGCCGAGGTGGCCTACCTAAAAAAATTACGCGCCCTGGTCGAGAGGGACGGGCTCTGACCAGGGCGAAGGCCGAAGCGGTCGCGGCCCTGCGCGCCGAGGGGCACGCGCTCGGGCACCTGCTCGCATGCG
>CATYHY010000016.1 GCA_958407085.1 uncultured Collinsella sp.
ACTGCGGGAATGGCCTATTTGCTCAATGTGTTCGGCTGAGATCGGAAATCAACCGAGCATCAACGATGTGCCGATCGCGGAATGAGATCTCGTAATAATTGACTCTCGGCCATATTATTGAGGGGCATGACTCGCGTTCGTATGGTTGTAGGTGCTGGCGATGAACGACATTGACCTTGCTGTTCCGTTGATGGATGGACCAAGCTATGACCGCGCCTGCAGTCTCGTGCCTTCCGAATACGTTGAGGCATGGGAGTGGTTTCTGGGTGAGGAACAGCGCGGCGGCGTTTGGACCAGCCTTCCGCACCACACCAAGGAAGATAGCCCTCAGTATCAGTACCGTTTGAGAATTGGCTCGGACTTCTTTCCCGTAACGCGGGATTCAGGGATCTTCTGGCCGGGCCAGGATCGGGTGAAGCAAGATCCCAATAAGATCTTTGCGCTTTCGGTCCATAACTCTAAAAAGAGCTTCTACACCGATGTGCCTCCGCTCTATTTGGATGACGGTACGTGGGTCATTAAGTATTCGGTCCAAGCGCCAGGAGCCGTTGGTTCTCGAGACCAGAATTACAACCGTAAAATGCTCAACTGCATGGAATGTGGCGTCCCAGTCGGAGTCATATTTGCAACCGAGGTGGGCTATAAGGTGCTCGGCCTTGCGTTTGTTGAGCGGTTCGAGCCCGAAAATGGATGGTTTGTTCTGCACGGTCCTGTTCATAAAGGCGGACCGGACCCTCGTTTTGCGCCCGACATGAGTTATCTGAAGCACATACCCGTCGATATTGAGTTTGCCGGACAGGGTGCGACCGACGACGAAAAGGTCCGCTATGCGTTAAGGCGCGAGCGATTGGGGCAGCAATGGTTCCGCAAGCAGCTCGTTGCCGCCTATGATGGCCGTTGCGCGGTGTCGGACTGCGGCGTCAGTGAAGCTCTGGAGGCTGCACATATCGAGAATTACTCGGGACCCAAATCGCAGGTTGCCAGCAACGGTATTCTGCTTCGGCGCGATCTTCATTCCCTATTTGATGCTCACCTGATTTCGTTTGAGCCTGTTTGCGGCGAATATCGGCTGTGCGGATCGTACCTGCTGGATAAGACCGACTACGCTTCCTTTGCGGGTGCGACGCTAAGGCAGCCGAATGAGCGTCAGTGGCGACCCGATACGGTGTTTCTTGAGGCCCATCGCATTGAGTTCGATCGCTCGGAAAAGAAGCGTGAAAAGGCGGGGCTTCTGCCGTATTAGCGTATTTGGCTTTGGCATTCTTTGACGATCGTGTTGTTTGATCGGATCGCGTGGCGATGCAATCTCGCGCACGCCCGCCGGTGCATGCTCTTCCTGATTTGTATAGCGAGAGGGGAGCGTATATGAGCTGGCGAGGCGATATTGCGATGGGGAAGTACGGAAAACTGCCGTGTGCCCTTATAGACAACAATATGTTTCCGAGCGTAGAGGTTGATTGCGCGTCGTTTGTCGTCACCTGCCCTTGCTGCGGCTCGCAAATACCGTGTCTCGACATTCGGTTTATCGATGCGCGCGACAGACTCAGCGACGAAGTGAGAAAACGGACAGGCGTTCATATGCCGGTGTATCCGGAGAAATGCCCTGTTTGTGGCCTCGATATCGTGTACGACGCCGGCGACGAGGGATAGGTGATGCGGAGGAGTTGGCTGTGAGTGTCTTTTGCCTCTACAAATAAATCCCCTCACCGAGCTGCTTGTGGAACTCGGCGTGATGGTCGCGTGCCCAGGTAAAGAGCGCCTGGTCAAAGTCGGTACGCGTGGCCGGGACGCCAAAGACGCCGGCAACTTCGACGCGTATAAACTCCAGTGCCGGCAGCTTGTTGATGGCAGTGAGGGCAAACGGGGACGAGGGCTCCTCGAACAGATAGCGGCTGCCTTGCAGCGCGTCGCAACTGGTGCACGTGTTGCCGAGCGACGGGGCTTTGGAGGCTCGCGCGCCTACGGGCTTGTAGCCGCAGCGCTTATGAAGGTAGTCGCGGATCTCGCCCGGCACGCAGCCAAGAGCGGGCACGATGGCGAGTGCGTTGGCGTTGGCCGTGTCGATGGCAATGTGCCCGGCTTCGTTGGGCGCGTGCGCGATGGCGATGCTCTCGTCGTTATCGGCTCGATAGGGAATGCCGAAGGCCGCGACCGAGGTCTCTTTGTGACACTTCCAGCACTCGCGCTTGCCCAGTACTAGATATATATACGGCGCAGAGGGGTCGGATCGGTCAATACCGGGCAGCCACTCGGCAAAGGGCTCGGGGTTGACGCCGCTGGGTACATACCAGATTTTCTTGGTCCGGTCCCATTTGGCGCCCAACGCCTTGGCTTCTTCTTTGTGCGAAAAGGGAACATCGAGCTCGGTGCGCATGGTGGCTCCTTGGTGCTGCAGGTGTAAGTGGCTCAAGGATACCGCAGGGCGCAGGCATCGTGGCGTTTTGCCGAGAAGCTGCGGTGCGGACTGATTGGTTATGCCGATGGATAGATCGGCAAGTAGATGGTCGGCTTTTGGCTAGTTGGGCGGTTGGAGCTGCCAGCGGATTTGGCGACATAAAACAAAACAGCCCAGAGGACATAGCCTCTGAGCTGCGAACATTTGGTGGGCGTTAGAAGATTTGAACTTCTGACCTCTTCCGTGTCAGGGAAGCGCTCTCCCCCTGAGCTAAACGCCCGATCAAGGGTGCGCAAGCGCGCAAGGGATAATATAACGGAGCCTGAACTCGGTGGCAAGAACATTTTTAAAAATCGCTTACATTGTGGAATTCAGGGGCTTTGTCATATCCATTTCAAAAGAGCTTACTGCCGCGATTTGGCTGTCGCATAATGCAAGGCCATTGCGGTATCGAGCTATGGAAAGACGCCTGCGGAATTGTCCTACCGATAAGCGGACAAGCCTCCAGCTGGTGCCTTCGCCGTGGTAAGGTAAGCCGAATTGTTTCCAGGCTGTTTCGGGGGAGTGGAATGAGCAAAGAGTGTGTCGAGCAGGTCGAAGGCGCAGGGGCTTCGGTGCCGATGACCGATATATCGAACATTGATGTGCCCGAGGGCACCGACGAGCTCAGCCGTAGCACCCGCCGCGCCTGGCGCGAGCGCCTTAACGATGCGTCGTCGCGCAAGATGATCACGGGCGTCTTGGCTACGCTGGTGGGCGGTTCGTTTTGGGGCTTCTCGGGCACCAGCGCGAGCTTTCTGTTCGATACCTACCACGTCGACACCTTGTGGCTTATGAGCGTGCGTCAGATTCTCGCCGGTCTACTCTTTATGGCCGTGGTTGTTACGCGCGACCGCGAGCGCCTGATTAAGCTCTGGACCACACCCGCCGATCGCAAGCAGCTGCTGCTCTTTACTGCCTTTGGCCTGCTGTTCAACCAGTTTTGCTATCTTTCGGCCGTGCGCCTGACGAACGCCGGAACCGCGACGGTGCTCCAGTGCCTGCAGCTCGTTATCATCATGGGCTACGCCTGCGTGACCGATCGCCGCATGCCGCGTACTCGCGAAGTCATCGGCATTGGCCTGGCTCTGGGTGGAACCTTTTTAATTGCCACCGGCGGCGACCCTACCAGCCTGAATATCTCGCCGCTTGGCCTGGCAGCAGGTCTTATGTGTGCGGTCAGCGCCGCGTGTATGGCGGTGATTCCCGCCAAGATCCTGCCCGAATACGGTAGCCCCATCGTCACGGGCTCGGCAATGCTCACGGCGGGCGTGGTCTCATGTGTCTTCGTGCAGCCCTGGGCGCATATGCCGGCGCTCGATGCCGCTGGTATCGAGGCGCTCGCGGTGTTCGTGGTTATCGGCTCGTTTTTTGCTTACATGCTCTATATGCAGGGCGTTAAGGACATCGGCTCGGTGCGTGCGAGCCTCATCGGAACTGTGGAGCCGGTTTCGGCGACCATCACCAGCGCCGTTATGCTGGGGACGGTGTTTTTGCCGACCGACCTTATCGGCTTTGTCATGATCATCGTGATGATGTTCCTCACGGTGTAGCTAGCGCCGCTGCCAAGACGGAAAAGGTGTTGTGCCGCATTTTCGCCAATTGATGTCCGTGTCTGGAGTTTAGCTGTCGATGCTCAAAATGCCATAAACTAGTAACGTTATGGACTTTTTCATTGCGACTCAATTGCGAGGATTTCTTTATGGCTGGTAATCACTTTAAGGGCAGCGATAGCGGCCGCCCTGCAGTTCCGCCGCGTCCGAACGGGGCTGGTAAGGCCGGCACGCCGGGCGGCGCTGGACAGGGCGGTTCCGGTAAGCGCGTGTCCCCGGGCGAGACGGCGATGTTTACCGCTCTGTACGAGCAGTCTCAAAAGGCAAAAAAGACCGGCCGTGCAAGAGGAAATGTCTTTGCGGGCGGTGCAACCTCTGCGTCGCAGCCGAGCGGGGCTCCTTCGGTACCTGCGAACAACGCAGGTGCTGCCAACGCCGCGAATGGCGCCGGCAACGTTAATGCCGGCAAGGCCGACAACAATACTCCCTCTGCCGGTGGCGCGGGGCTTACGGGTAACCTCGGCACGATTTACACCGGCGCCTCCGAGACAGGCACGTTCGCCCGCCTGGATGATAGCGGTGCCGAGTTTGCGGGCTCGGGTTCCAAGGAAGATTATTACGATTTTGGCTTGAACTACGGTAGCGATGCTTCGTCGAGTTCGACCTCTGACGGTCTGGTCCGTCATCGCCATCGCAAGGGCGAGCGCAAAAAGCGTCACACCGGCGCCATTATTGCCGCTGTAGTCGCGGTGCTTCTCGTTGCGCTTGGCGCAAGCGGCTTTATGCTGCTTAACTCGGCAAAGATCGTAAAGAGCGAAGCGAAGGAGGCTGTCGAGATCGTCGGTGGCCTTAAGGACAAGGTCACGTCGGGCGATTTTTCGACGCTGCCTGACGACGCGAAGAAGATCGATGAGCTCTGTAACAGCATGAAGGCGGAGACCTCGAGCCCGCTGTGGACGGCGGCTTCGTTTATCCCGGTGTATGGCAGCGATATCAATGCGGCCCGCACCATGATTGACGCCCTGTCCGATGTCTCGAGCAATGCGCTGGTTCCCATGGCCGATAACCTTTCGCAGGCTACGCCCGGCAAGCTGTTCCAGGACGGCATGATTAACGTGTCCGCGCTGCAGGCGGTCGCCGATTCGCTTTCCAGCAGCTCGAAGGTGTTCAAGAGCGCCAACGAGAAGGTCCAGGGCATTGGCGATACTCATATTTCCCAGGTGACCGAGCTGGTCGATAAGGCCAAGGACGGCTTTGCCACCCTCAACGGCGCGGTTGACGCGGCGGAGAAGGTCGCCCCCGTCCTTCCCCAGATGCTCGGCGCCAACGGCCAGACGCGCAACTACCTTATGTACGCCATGAACAACGTCGAGATTCGTGCCTGCGGCGGCTTTGGCGGTTCGCAGGGCCTGATTTCGGTCACCGACGGTCAGATGTCGATTGGCGAGTTTGTTCCCCGCATTGGACTCAGCGAGGATGAGGCGGTCGAGAGCGTCGACGAAGAGGATGAGGCGCTGTTCGGCAACCACAGCAACCTGTACAACTCGGGCAATACCTATTCGCCTGATTGGCCCCGCAACTCGCAGCGTGTCGCCGCGCTGTGGAAGTCCCAGTATGGACAGGACGTTGATGGCGTCATCGGTATCGACCCGGTGTTCCTGCAGTATCTGCTGGGCCTGGTCGGTAACGTGTCACTGCCCGACGGAACGGTTGTCGACGGCACCAACGCCGCAAAGGTCCTCATGCACGATGTGTACTGGAACTATCCGGTCGAGGAGTCGGACGGCATCTTTGCATCCGTCGCCAGCGCTGCCTTCGACAAGGTCCTTGGCGGTATCGGCGATGTCGATGTTACGAAGCTTGTCAGCGCCGTTGAGCGCGGTGCCGAAGAGGGCCGCCTGATCGCGTGGATGAGAAACGATGATGAGCAGAATGCCATCAAAGAGACGGGCATTGACGCTTCGCTGCCCGATCCGGATGATCCGAGTGCCGATCCCGTTGCCGGCGTTTACTTTAACAACCTGAGTTTCTCCAAGCTCGACTGGTATCTGAACGCCGACACTCAGATTGGTCAGGGCGTGAAGAACGGCGACGGCACGTGCTCCTATCGCATCACCGTTACCCTGACGAACATCATGACGCAGGAGGAGGCTGGCAAGCTGCCCGACTACGTTGCGGCGAGCGCGCCCGATGCCGCGCGTGACGACGAGCGTCTGAATGTCTCGTTGTTTGCCCCGATGGGTGGCAACATCAGTGACCTTACGGTTGAGGGTACCCAGTTTGGTCTTGGTGCCGCTACGTGGCATGGAATCCCCTTCTATTCGGGCACCGTTGACCTGCATGCTGGCGAGACGACGACGATCACGTATACGCTGACCACGTCGGCCGAGGCGGGGGACAAGCCTCTTACGCTGCGTCAGACCCCTACATGCCAGGCGGCTCGCGACAGCGCGTCGGCGTAGGGTTTTTCTGGTAGCGCAGATAATCGAGTACCATTTTGGGGCGGACAGGCAATCTGTCCGCCCCTATTTTGTAAGGAGGGCGCATGAAGTACTTTGGCACCGACGGCTTTCGCGGTGAGGCCAACGTTGGGCTGACGGTAGAGCACGCTTATAAGATTGGCCGTTTTGTGGGCTGGTATTACGGCGCCAACCGCGAGCGCAAGGCACGCGTCATCGTGGGCAAGGACACGCGTCGCTCGAGTTATATGTTCGAGGCGGCGCTGGTGAGCGGTCTGGTCGCGAGCGGTGCGGACGCCTATATGCTGCACGTGATCCCCACGCCGGGCGTGGCGCATCAGACCGTGGAGGGCTGCTTCGATTGCGGCATCATGATCAGCGCGAGCCACAACCCGTTTTGCGATAACGGCATTAAGCTCGTCAACAGCGACGGCTTTAAGATGGACGAGGACGTGCTGGAGCTCATCGAGGACTATATCGATGGCAAGAGCGAGGTGCCGCTGGCCACGGGCAACCACATCGGCGCCACGGTGGACTACATGCAGGGCCGCAACCGCTACATTGCTTCGCTCATCGCCAGCGTGAACTTTTCGCTGCAGGGCGTCAAGATCGGTATCGACTGCGCCAACGGCTCGGCTTCCTCGGTGGCCAAGCCGGTGTTCGACGCGCTGGGCGCTGACGTGCGCGTGATCAACGCCGCGCCCGATGGTTTTAACATCAACGTCGACTGCGGCTCCACGCATATGGAGCGTCTGCAGCGCCATGTGGTGGAGCAGGGCCTGGACGTGGGTTTTGCCTACGACGGCGATGCCGACCGCTGCCTGGCCGTGGATGAGCGCGGTCGCGTGGTAGACGGCGACCAGATCCTGTACGTGTGCGGCGTGTATCTGAACAAGCACGGGCGACTCTCGGGCGGTACCGTGGTGCCGACGATTGCCAGCAACTTTGGCCTGGTCAAGTCGCTGGAGCTTGCCGGTCTGAGCGCCGTGACCAGCGGCGTGGGCGACCGTCACGTGTATGCCAAGATGCGAGAGGGCGGCTACAGCCTGGGTGGCGAGCAGACGGGCCATACGATCTTTGGCGATATCGAGCGCACGGGCGACGGCATTATGACCTCACTGCGCGTGATGGAAGTGATTCGTGCCGAGCGCGAGACGCTCTCGCAGCTCACGGCTCCGTGCAAGCTGCTGCCGCAGGCGCAGGTGGCCGTGCACGTGGCGGACAAGGACGCCGCGCTCGAGAACATGGGCGTGCAGAACGCCATCGCCGAGGCCGAGGCTGCGCTGGCAGGCGAGGGCCGCGTGCTCGTGCGCAAGAGCGGAACCGAGTCGGTGATTCGCGTTTTGGCCGAAGCCCCCGACCAAGCATCCGCCGATGCTGCCATGAAGCGCATCGCCAACGCGCTCGAGGCTCTGTAAGGTAGTCATTGGGGACGTTCTTAAACGACTAGGTGGAAAGGGGACGCTGCGGATTGGTTCCGCGGCGTCCCCTTTGCGTTGGCGTGTCGGTTATGCCTTACAGCTCGTAGAGCGTGGTGAACTTGTCCTGCAGGTAGCTGCAGTAGTAGCGGGCGTCAAAGTCCATGCCGCAGGCGCCCTTGATGAGTTCCGGCGCGTCCTTGGCGCGGCCCCACTGCCAAATGTGCTCGCCCAGCCAGGCGCGGACGGGCGCCAGATCGCCGCTCGCGCAGGCACCGGTAAGGTCGACGCCGTCGCGGCACATGGCCGGCACGAACATGGCGTCGTAGGCGCTGCCCAGCGCATACGTGGGGAAGTAGCCAAATGAGCCGCCGCTCCAGTGCGTATCCTGCAGGCAGCCGCGCGTGTCGTCGGGAACGGGAATGCCCAGGTACTCGTCCATAAAGCGATTCCAAAGTGCGGGGATGTCCTTGGCCGTGGCCTCGCCGGCAAACAG
Source organism: uncultured Collinsella sp. (assembly GCA_958407085.1). GTDB lineage: Bacteria > Actinomycetota > Coriobacteriia > Coriobacteriales > Coriobacteriaceae > Collinsella. The sequence continues at coordinate 8,361 of CATYHY010000016.1, forward strand.
CATGCGCTCGATCTCGTAGCGCACCATAACGTGCAGCGGATAGGTGAGCTCGTCGGCCTCGGTGCGGATCAGCGACGGCTGTGCGATGTTCACGGCGTGGTAGAGCGTGTCCTCGTCGACGTCGCCGTAGACCTCGGGTGCGTGGCGGCGCAGCACCTCGAGCAGCGGTCCCATAAAGGCGCGGCTGCGACCCACGGTGTTTTCGAAAAAGCGGCTCTGGCCCTCGTGGATGCCCATGGAGGTGCCACCCTCCAGGCACGTGCGCGCATAGGCAGGATTGACGCCCAGCTCGTACATGGCGTGGCCCGCCTCGTGGATGATGCTGTAGACGTTGGAGATGCAGTCGTTCTCGTAGATGTGCGTCGCGATGCGCGCGTCGCCCACGGCAAAGCCCTCGCTAAACGGGTGCTCGGTAAAGGCAAGCGTGGTGTCGTTCAGGTCCAGGCCGACGAGCTTCATAAGGTCGAAGCTCATGGCGCGCTGGGCGGCCTCGGGCACGCGGGCGTGCAAAAAGTCGGCAGCGGGCTGCTGGCCGCGCTCGCCGATGGCATGCACGAGCGGCACGACCGTCGCCTTGACCTCATCACAAAACGCATCGAAGCTCTTGGCGGAAAGGCCGCGCTCGTACTGGTCGAGCCAAACATCGTATGGGTCGCGCTTGGGGTCCATGAGCTCGGCCTGATGCTTAAGTTGGGCGACGATTCTATCCACATAGGGCTCAAAGCTCGCCCAGTCATTGGCCGTCTTGGCCTTGTGCCACACGGCATCGGCCTCGCAGGTGAGCCTGGTCCAGGCCTCGGCCTCCTCGGTGGGAATGACGCTCGCTTCGCGCTGGTCGCGGCCGAGCACGCGGATCTCGTCGAGCAGCTGCGGGTCGTCGATCTTGCCGTCGGCGACGGTCTCGCGTGCCAGCGAGCGCACAAGTTCGACAGACTTTTTGCTGGTCAGCAGCTTGTGATGCTCGCCAGCAAGGGTGCCCATGGCGTCGGCGCGCGCTGCGGCGCCGTTGGCGGGGGCAATGGTCGCGCCATCGAACTCGGCGATCTTGAGCAGGTACTCGCGGGTCCACAGCTTGCCCTCGAGTTTGCGGAACTTTTTGACGGCCTTGTCGACTTTAGCGGCCTTGACGCCCTTGGCGGCCTTTGCCACGGCTGCCTTGGCCTTCTTATCGAGTTTCTTTCCCATACCGTATCCTTAATCTCGCAGGCCGAGCGTCGCAAGCGGGTGCGCGGCCAGTTTGCACAGCTACCTGCCTTGTACCCAGCGCGAACAAAACGGAACGCGGCGATGCGCTCGCGAAATGTGTTATCCTATAGCCCAATGCGTTGACGGAGAGGGTTTTGCCCGCCGCGTCGCCGGCAAGAGAGGGAAGGTCATGGGCTGCAAGCCTTCCTGCGGTGGCAAGGGCCAAGCGTTCACTCCCGAGCAGCGACCTCAACGGGCACGCGGCCGGCGGCAGCGAGGCCCCAGTAGGGAAGCCGTGAGCCTCGCGATAAGGGGCGCAGAGTGGGCGCGGCGGGCCAGACATCCGCCGGGTCAAACAAGGTGGTACCGCGGAATTTAACCGTCCTTGGGCAATGCACATGCCCGAGGGCGGTTTTTTGTTACCGAACCGGGCCGCGTTTTCGCAGCGCCAAGTGGCATCGGTCGCCCCGGCAAGCGAATGCGCGAGAGACGAAAGGGAAGACATGAGTCTGATTGATGATCTGGTCAAACTCGAGGAAGAGGCCAAGGAGCTCGTTGCAGGCGCCGACGACGCCGCCAAGCTCGAGGCTGCGCGCGTTGAGCTGCTCGGTCGTAAGGGCCGCATCACCGGCCTGATGCGCATGATGGGCAAGCTCGCCCCCGAGGATCGTCCCGTGATGGGCAAGCGCGCCAACGAGATGCGCCAGCTGATCGAGGGCATGCTCGACGAGCGCACCACCGAGATGAAGGCCGCCGCCCTCAAGCACGCACTCGAGCACGAGGCCGTCGACATCACGCTACCGGGTATCCGTCCGCAGATCGGCCACCAGCACCTGATCAAGCAGATCATCGAGGAGGCCGAGGACATCTTCTGCGGCATCGGCTACACCGTCGAGTCCGGCCCCATGGTCGACACCTCCTACTACAACTTCACCGCGCTCAACGCCCCCATGGATCACCCGAGCCGTTCGGCTCGCGATACCTTCTACGTGGTCGACAACAACCCCGGCAGCGTCGCACACCCCGAGGCTCACGCCCACGGCGAGTCCGACGTGCTGCTGCGCACCCAGACCTCGGGCGTGCAGATCCACACCATGGAGTCGCAGAAGCCGCCCATCTACATGATCTGCCCGGGCACCGTCTATCGTCCCGACACGGCCGACGCCTGCCACCTGCCGCAGTTCAACCAGATCGAGGGCCTGGTCGTCGACGAGGGCATCACCTTTGGCGATCTTAAGGGCACGCTCGACTACTTTGTTAAGTGCATGTTTGGCGAGGACCGCAAGACGCGTTACCGCCCGCACTTCTTCCCCTTCACCGAGCCTTCCTGCGAGGTGGACGTGAGCTGCCACGTGTGCGGCGGCAAGGGCTGCAACTTCTGCAAGCACAGCGGCTGGATCGAGATCCTGGGCTGCGGCATGGTCGACCCCAACGTCCTGATCAACTGCGGCATCGACCCCGAGAAGTACACCGGCTTCGCCTTTGGTATTGGCGCCGAGCGCGTCGCGGCCCTGCGCTACGACCTGCCGGACCTCAGAACCCTGATGACAGGCGATATGCGTTTCCTGAACCAATTTTAGGCTTGCCCAGGCACCCCATCTTGGCGTTCAACCGTCGCTCGCGTACCTTTAGTACGCGTCGCTCCTCTTTCACGCCAACCTGGGGCACCTGGACAACCCTAAGGCGAACGTCTTCATTTGATATTTCCTCCCTATGCGGAGATTAAGAACTAGGAGAGCTACATGCGCGTTTCTTACGACTGGCTCAAGACCATGATCGATATTCCGGAGGATCCCAAGACCCTTTCGGACGAATATATCCGTACCGGCACCGAGGTCGAGGCGATCGACACCGTGGGCGAGTCCTTCGACCACGTGGTGACCGCCAAGGTGCTCACCAAGATCCCGCACCCCGATAGCGACCACATGTATGTGTGCTCGGTCGATGTGGGCGACAAGAATCTCGACGCCGACGGCAATCCCGCTCCGCTGCAGATCGTCTGCGGCGCGCAGAACTTCGAGGCCGGCGACCACATCGTCACGGCCATGATCGGCGCTGTCCTGCCCGGCGACGTCAAGATCAAGAAGAGCAAGCTTCGCGGCGTCGTGTCCATGGGCATGAACTGCTCCGCGCGCGAGCTCGGCTTGGGCGGCGACCACTCCGGCATCATGATCCTGCCCGAGGATACGCCCTGCGGCATGCCGTTTGCCGAGTACGTGGGCTCGAGCGACACCGTGCTCGACTGCGAGATCACGCCCAACCGTCCCGATTGCCTGTCCATGATCGGCATGGCCCGCGAGACCGGCGCCATCTTCGACCGCGATTTCCACGTTGAGCTGCCCGCCATCAAGGCCGAGACCGGCCGCGCGACCGACGACGAGCTTTCGGTCGAGATTGCCGACGAGGGCCTGTGCGACCGCTATGTCGCCCGCATCGTGCGCAACGTGAAGGTCGGCCCCTCGCCCGACTGGATGGTCAAGCGCCTTAACGCCTTGGGCGTGCGCCCGCACAACAACATCGTCGACATCACCAACTATGTGATGATGCTCACCGGTCAGCCGCTGCACGCCTTTGACCTGGACACCTTTGCCGAGCGCGATGGCCACCGTCGCGTGGTGGTTCGCGCCGCCCAGCAGGATGAGAAGTTCACGACGCTCGACGGCGAGGAGCGCACGCTCGACGCCGGCATGGGCCTTATCACTGACGGCGAGCGTCCCGTGGCATTGGCCGGCGTAATGGGCGGCATGGATTCCGAGATCGAGGACGACACCGTCGACGTGATGGTCGAGAGCGCCTGCTTCAACGCCGGTCGCACCTCGCACACCAGCCGCGATCTGTCGCTGATCTCCGACGCCTCCATTCGCTTTGAGCGCCAGGTCGACGAGACCGGCTGCGTGGATGTCGCCAACGTTACCTGCGCGCTGATCGAGGAGATCGCCGGCGGCGAGGTTGCTCCCGGCTATGTGGACGTGTTCCCCGCGCCCAAGACCATCGACAGCATTAAGCTGCGCCTGGCCCGCGTGCGTGCCATCTGCGGTGCCGACATCGAGCCCGACTTTATCGAGCGTTCGCTCACCCGCCTGGGCTGCACCGTCGAGCGCGACGGCGAGGACTTCATGGTCACCCCGCCGAGCTTCCGTCCCGACCTGCCGCGTGAGATCGACCTGATCGAGGAGGTCCTGCGCCTATGGGGCATGGGCCGCGTTACGGCGACCATCCCGGCTGCCAAGAACCACATCGGCGGCCTGACCCGCGAGCAGAAGCTCACCCGTAAGGTCGGCGAGATCCTGCGCGCCTGCGGCCTCAACGAGACCACGACCTTTGGCTTTGCCGCCCCGGGCGACCTGGAGAAGATTGGTATGTCCACCGAGGGCCGCGGCTGCCCCGTGGTTCTCATGAACCCGCTGGTGGCCGAGCAGACCGAGATGCGCCGCTCGCTGCTGCCGGGTCTGCTGCAGTCTGTGGCCTACAACGAGGCCCACGGCACGCCCAACGTGCACCTGTACGAGGTCGGCAGCCTGTTCCATGGCCGCGAGAACGCCAGCCTGCCCAAGGAGACCAAGTCCGTGGCGGGCGTGCTCTCGGGCCAGTGGAGCGAGCAGTCCTGGAACATGAAGTACCGTAAGCTGCGCTTCTTCTTTGGCAAGGGCATTGTCGAGGAGCTGCTTGCTCAGCTGCGCATCGAGAAGGTTCGCTTCCGTCCCGTCGAGGGCGAGGGCTATGCCTTCTTGCAGCCGGGTCGCGCCGCCGAGGTTCTGTCCGGCGGTACCGTGCTGGGCTGGGTTGGCGAGATTCACCCCGAGGCGCGCGAGGCTATGGGCATTGACGAGGTTGTCGTTGCCTTTGAGCTCGACCTGGACAAGCTGATCAAGGGCGCCCGCAACCAGGAGAACTACCGTGAGTTCTCGCAGTACCCGGCCGTTGAGCACGACCTTGCTATCGTGGTCGACAACACTGTGACCTGCGAGGATCTTGAGCGCCGTATTACCAGCGCCGGAGGCAAGCTGCTCGAGGATGTGCGTCTGTTCGACGTCTACCGCGATCCCATCCGCATCGGAGCGGGCAAGAAGTCCATGGCCTTTGCGCTTACGTATCGCTCCGACGACCACACGCTTACCAGCGAAGAGGTCGAAAAGGCGCACCAGAAGATCGTTACCAAGGTGTGCAAGGGCGTAAACGGCGAGGTCCGCGGCTAGGTCCTGCGCCGGATATAGGCCAGCGTCGGCTGCCGCCGAGTCTTACGTGACTGCTGTTTTCGGTATAAGGCACCGTTGAGCCTGCATATATGACACGCGCATTACATAACGGCGTGCTGCTTTGTCGGCAGTGCGCCGTTTTGCTATGATAGCCCGCGGCGTGTTACGAATCTGACATTACGTAACACTGGAAAGGTGATTCAAGCGGCGTTGCAATTCCGTGCGCCGATAACCGGGAGGCGTACATGCACATTCCAGATAATTATCTGTCCCCGCAGACCGATGCCGTCATGGCGGTGGCAATGGTGCCCGTCTGGGTTCACTGTATCAAGAAGGTGCGCGCCACGCTCGATCGCGAGCACATGGCTTTCCTGGGCATCTGCGCCGCATTTTCCTTCTTGCTTATGATGTTCAACGTGCCGCTGCCCGGCGGCACCACTGGCCACGCCGTTGGTGGCGCACTCATCGCGCTGCTGCTGGGCCCCGAGGCCGCGGCTATCGCGGTTTCGGTCGCGCTGGCGCTGCAAGCGCTGCTGTTTGGCGACGGCGGCATCCTGTCCTTTGGCGCTAACTGCTTTAACATGGCCTTAGTGTTGCCGTTTGCCGCAGCCATCGTGTTCCGCGCGCTTAACAGCCGTTTGCACGACAAGAGCTGGGGCACCTCGGTTTCGGCCATCGTAAGCGGCTGGGTCGGCCTGTGCCTGGCGGCCCTGTGCGCAGCAATCGAGTTTGGTATTCAGCCGATGCTTTTCACGAATGCTTCGGGCGCTCCGCTGTACTGCCCCTTCCCGCTGTCCATTGCCATTCCGGCCATGATGATCCCGCATATGTTGGTAGCCGGCGTGGTCGAGGGCGTGGCGACTGCCGCGATCTACGGCTTTATCAAGAAGACGGCGCCGAGCGTTATCGTCGGCCCCGAAGCCGCCGATGGACAGCTTGCTGCCGAGGGCGCTGCTGCAAAGAAGACCTCGCTGGTCCCCACGCTCATCTTGGTTGCCGTGCTTGTCGTGGCCACGCCGCTGGGCCTGCTGGCCACGGGTGACGCCTGGGGTGAGTGGGACGCCGAGGGCGCCGCGACCGCCGTTCAGGAGGCTGGCGACGACAGCCTGCAGGCTTCGGTCGGTCTCGACACCCCGACCTTTGCCGACGCTCTGCCTACGGGTGATTACCTGCAGGCCTATTCCGAGGAGCAGGGTCTCGGCTTTGCCGGTCAGGCTGCCATGTATATCCTGTCCGGCGTGATTGGCGTGGCGGTGCTCACCATCGCATTCCGTCTGATCTCGCTGACGGTCAAGGAAAGCGGAGCCCATGGCGATGGTCGAGCTGCCTAGCTGGCTTGCGGCCGAGGAGCGATACGAGCCCACGGGCGCTCGTCATCGCGTGATGCAAAAGAACGTCCTGCACCTGGCGAGCCTGCTTGAGCGGGTTCGCCTGGGTGGAGGCGCGCACGAGGGCGGGTCGATGGTCGACCGCGCCCTTTCTTGCGTTTCGGCTCCGGTGCGCCTGGTGGGGATATTCGTTTGCGTCCTGTGCGTGTGCCTGACACAAAGCCCGCTGTACCTCATGTTGATGGCGGCCATTGCGCTGGTGCTCGTTGCCGTGCGTCCCGTACGCGGGCTGCGCGCGACCTTTGTGCCGGCGCTTGGGGCCGCGGGGCTCGCAGTGGTTTTGGCGCTGCCTGCCCTGCTGCTAGGTGCTTCCGCTACGGGCGCCATGCTCAAGATTGCGCTCAAGACCTTCATTAATGTGTCGCTGGTGCTGGGCGTTTCGTGGACCCTCACGTGGAGCCGCATGTCGGCGGCGCTCAAGATGCTGCATCTACCCGACGAAGTTATCTTTACGTTTGATATGGCGCTCAAGCACATCGAGGTGCTGGGTCGTACGGCGCACGATCTGTGCGAATCGGTCATGCTGCGCAGCGTTGGCCGTGCGCCCGAGGGATTTTCGCGTACCGATTCGATCGCGGGTATCATGGGCATGACCTTTATCAAGGCGATGAAATGCAGCCGCGCGATGGACGAGGCTATGCTTTGCCGCGGCTTTGCCGGTGCGTATCCGGCTCCCGCGCGCGCCAGGTTTGGCTGGCGCGATGCGGCCTATGCGGCCGGCGTGGCGCTGCTGACAGTGTTGTGCGCCGTGCTGTAGGCGCTGCTGGTTCCGACTGGGGATGTAAATGGGGAAGGGCGACGTTTTGACGATCGATATGAATAGTGCGGCGGGCACGAACGGTGTGGGCGGCGCCGAGGTCGTTCCGCTCATCGAGCTGCGCGACGTGGTGTTCTCCTATGCGGGGCATACGGTTGTCGATGGCGTGTCGCTGCAGGTCGATCGTGGTGAACTCGTTGCCCTGCTCGGTCCCAACGGCTGCGGCAAGACGACGATTATGCGTCTTATTAACGGCCTTGAACTCGCGGACGCAGGGGCATACCTGTTTGACGGGCACGTGGTCGATGCGGCGTATCTGAAGGATTCTGCTGCTGCTCAGAAGTTCCACCAGCGCGTGGGCTTCGTATTCCAAAACGCCGATGCCCAGCTGTTCTGCGCCACGGTGGGCGAGGAAGTTGCTTTTGGTCCCGCGCAGATGGGGCTGCCGGCAGACGAGCTCGAGCGCCGCGTGCGCGATGCCATGGGGCTGTTCCAGGTTGCCGACCTTGCCGACGCCTCTCCCTATCAGCTCTCGGGCGGGCAAAAGAAGCGTGTGGCGCTGGCGGCAGTTGTATCGATGAACCCCGATATCCTAGTGCTCGATGAGCCCACCAATGGGCTCGACGAGGATTCATGCGACATCGTGGTCAACTTCTTGCTGGCCTACGTCGCGGCGGGTAAGACGGTCTTGATGAGCACGCATCACCAGGATTTGGTGCGACGCCTGGGTGCCCGTGCAATCTATATCGATCGATATCACCATGTGGTCGAGACGCCTTCGCCGTCGTATGGAACCGAAAGCGGTACTACGGACTAGTTGCTGCGTAGAGCGTGCGTAGCCGCCCGCGCGGCTTTGCCGTGATGGTATAGTTATCCAGGTTTTTTATGGGGGTGGCTATGCCAAGTTGGAACATTCATATCGCTCAGACGGAGCGTTTGCTGGAGCGCACCGGTGCACTTGCCAATAGCGTGCGCGACCGCAATGCCTTTTTGTTTGGCTGCGTGGTTCCGGATATTTTCGTGGGCTATATGGTCCCTGGCATCGCCGATCCCATCCCGTACCGCATTACGCACTTTGCCAAGCCCGAGCCTATCCCTAAGCCGCGTGAGCACGAGTTCTGGGATACCTATGTGGCACCGTTGTTTAAAAGTTCGCCCACCGGTGCGCCAGCCGCGGCGACCTCGATTATCGAGGAGCGCGAGCGACTGAATCGCGTGCACTATCCCCAGCGCTACAGGGATGCTGAGCCGGTTGTCGGTCCCGGCGCTCGTGAGTTCTCGCTTGCGTCCGAAGATGTGGCGCAGTCGTTGCTCGATTTGACACT
>CATYHY010000017.1 GCA_958407085.1 uncultured Collinsella sp.
CGGAGTAGATAAGGCCTTTGACAGCCAAAACAGTCCGTATTTCACCGCAACTGATAAGGGTGGGATGGATTAGAGGCCCAGGTAGGATGTCATGCCTTCGACGGCGAGCTTGGCACCGGCCACGGCATGGACCACGGTGAGCGGGCCGTTGACCACGTCGCCGGCGGCAAAGACGCCCGGCACGGTGGTCATGCCGTGCTCATCGACCGAAAGCAGACCGCGATGGTCGGTCTCCAGACCGCCCGTCGTAAGCACCAGTTTGTCCTTGGGCACCTGCGAGGCCGCAATCACAACCGTGTCGGCAGACGCATGGTCGAGCTCTTCCTCATAGCCCACCACGTTGTTGTCCTCGTCAAAGATAGCCGTCTCAAACACCGGACCGTTATCGTCGATGGCACAAATCGCCTTGCCGCACACGATTTCGGCACCGTCAAGCTCGGTCAGCTCGACCTCGTCGTCGATGGCCGAGATATGGCGCGAGCGGGCATACACAGTGACCTTGCGAGCGCCCGAGCGCAGGGCCGTACGGGCAACATCCATGGCCACATTGCCGGCGCCGATAACCGCCACGTTCTGCCCGATTGCCACGCTCGCGGGATCGACCAGATAATCGATGCCAAACAGCACGTTGCCGCGCGACTCGCCGGGAATACCCAACTTTCGAGCTCGCCAGGTACCGGTACCAACAAAGACCGCATCGTAGCCGTCGCGCAGCAGGTCATCGATGTGCAACGCGCCGCCGATGGTGGTCGAAGGGCGCACACGCACGCCGAGCGAGCACATCACGTGGCGATACTTTTGCACGAGCGCACGGGGCAGGCGGAACTCGGGGATACCGTATTCCAGCACCCCGCCGATCTCGGGGCGCTGTTCAAATACCGTGACGGCACAGCCCAGCTGGGCCATTTTAATGGCCACGGTAATACCGGCGGGACCGGAACCGACCACAGCAACCTGTTTGCCGCACGACGACGCGGGCGTCCACTCCTTACGATCCAAATACGCTGTCGAGATATAGTTCTCGATGCTCGAGAAATGCACAGGTGTGCCCTTGCGGCCCTGGATGCAAGCACCCTCGCACTGGCCCGAATGGTTGCACACCATGGAGCAGACCGCGCTCATGGGATTGTTCTGGAACAGCAGCTCGCCCGCTTCTTCTAAACGACGCTGTTTGAACAGGTCGATGACCTGCGGAATAGGCGTCTGAACCGGGCAGCCCTTAACCTGACAGAACGCCCTTTTACAACCTAGGCAACGATTCGCCTCTTCGACAATGTGGATAGCCACACAACTCCCCTTTTTAATGCAATCCAATGGGGCGACGATAAAGACCCTTCACCGCCGCCCCCATACAGGTAATCTCAATCTGCCGACACGGCAAAAGCCAATGCTATAACTCGCGATGCGGAGCCCCGCAGCGAGCGGACATGTGCTCGAGTGTCGCCAGGCAGTCAGCCGCCGTCGCCGGCACGCTGTTCTCGACCACGCAGGGAATCCCAGGGCAGGCGGCGGCAGCCCAGGCCACCACGGGCTCAAAGTCATAGCGACCCGTCTCGCCCACGCCGTGGCACACCAGGCGTGAACCCGTACCGTCGCACCAACCGGCTTCGTCCTCGTTATCAACGACCTCAAAATCCTTGGCGTGCAGCACGCGGATCTTACTGCCGCATAAGTAGAGCATGCGCGCTGTGATTTCCTGCGCTTCGTCAACGACGCTGGGGTGCAGCAGCGACACTGGGTCGTAGATCACGCCGAGCGACGGGCTCGAGACGCGCTCCAGCACCTCACGGCAGCGATCCGGCGTATTAACCGTCTCGTTCCAACCGGGCTCGATCAGTATTTGCCCGCCCACAGCCTCGGCCCGATCGCAGACGTGTGCAAGTCCGTCTGCAAACGCATCGAGTGCCTCGTCGGTCATGCGGTCGTCCGCGACGCGGTTCTGCGCATTGGGACGACCGGTCTCGGTGCCAACCGGGCATCCGCCGAGCATCTGGGCAAAATTCAAGCACGCCTCGTACTCGGCAATGTTATCCATGAGCTGTTGTCGATCGGGCGTCGCCAGATTCTTATAACAGCCGAGTACGGCGACCGAAACGCCCGCCTCGTCGAGCACCGCACGCAAATGGTCGGCAAGCTCGCGGGTCAGGCCGCCTCGATCGATCCCCATCGATGCGTAGAGCACCTTGCTCGGCAGTTGAATGCACGAAAAGCCCAGCTCTCCCGCCATACGAATGCGTTCCTCGACGGTCCCCTGCGGAAGGTCGTGCAAACGTACGCCCGGAGTAATAGCCCCCACGTTATTCACATCCCTTATGAGCGTTGATGCCCGGGGTGTATCCGCCAAACGGGTCCTCGATGGAGCACACGCCCGAGGGGGCGAGCGGATCGCGCTTACCGGCCAGCTTGTCGTGATGCATGGTCTCGATATAGGCAAGCACCAGCGGCGCCACACCCTTTGCATCATTTTTGACCACGGGCTCGCTCATGTAGTAATCAAACGTGCCCTCGCGGTGCGCGGTGTTTCCCAAGCCCGCAACCAGGCAGATGTTGTCGAGCGCCAGCTGCCCGTCACACTCGGACAGGCAGGTTTCGCAGATGCCATCGAAGGCGCGACGGCCGTACTGATAGTAACGCTCGCCCAGCACGCCCAGACGCACGCCCTTCATGATGGCGTTGGCAAAGATGGCGCTGCCCGACTCCTCTAGGTAGTTAGGGGCGATATTGGGCAGGTTGATGACCTGGTGCCACATGCCGGTCTTCTCGTCCTGATACGGCAGCATGGCGTCGATCAGATCGTGGAACATCTTGCGGATCTCGTCCTTCTCGGCTGACATCGAAGGCGGCATGAGCTCCCACGTGTCGATGAGCGCCATGGCGAACCAGCCCTCGGCGCGCAGCCAGAAGTTAGCCGAAAGGCCGGTGACCGGGTCGCACCAGAACTGTTTGCGACTCGCGTCGTAAGCGTGATAGTACAGACCGTTGAGGGGGTTGCGCATCAGGTCATGCACAACCTGGAACATATGGAAGCTGTCCGAGCAGGCACGACGGTTGTGGAAGCTCAGCTCATACTGCATGTAGAACGGCTGCGCCATATACATGCCGTCGAGCCAGATCTGGTTGGGGTAGACGGCCTTGTGCCAAAACACGCCCTCTTTGGTACGCGGCTGGGTTTCGAGCTGACGATAGATGGTATCCATGGCGGCGCGATACTTGGGCTTGCCCACCAGGTCATAGAGCTTGTAGAGGGTCTTGCCCGCATTGACGTTATCGAGGTTGTACTCCTGCGGGTTGTAATGCTTGATGGTGCCGTCGTCCTGGACAAAGAAATCGATATAGTCGTCGGCAAAGGTCAGGTAGCGCTGCTCGCCCGTGATCTCGTACAGTTCGATGAGCGCCTTGATCATGCAGCCGTCGATATAGTTCCAGGTGTTCTCCTTACCGGCACGAATCTTTTCGATATTCCAAGCCGGCGCCTGCGGCGTAGAGGTTTCGATCAACTGCTCGATATAACGGTCCAGGATTTGATTGCAACCCATTGCTGTCCCCTCTGACGTTAATGATAGGTGAACGTTACCCCTAGTGTAACGCGAACGGGGAATATAGGGTGAACGTTAACCCTATATTCCCCGCAAACGGCAGACTTTTAGCGGCAAACGGCGGCTAAGCCCGCGGCGATGCGATGCGCCAGGCGCTCATAGCCGGCAGGACTGTAATGCAGACCGTCCGGCATATAGAGCTCGCGGTGCTCCGGCAAAAACGGGCTGATGCCGCTTTGCGCATACAGGTCAATCACCGGCACGGAGTAGCGGTCGCAGACTTCAAGCATCGCTCGCACGTAGGCGGCCTGCGTCAACCCCAGGTGGTTGAGCTCGTCGCTTGCCGGGATATCCTTCTCGTGCTTACCACTCGTCTTGCATGGCGTCATAAACACGAGCTTTGCCTGAGGTGAGCGCGCCGTGATGGTTCGGATCAGATAGTCGACCGCACCATAGAACTCATGCACATCGGTGCTGCCCAACTCGCCAAGCGGCACGTTGCGGCTAAAGTCGTTAACGCCGCCAAAGACAACATAGACATCGGCCGCATCGTCGATGCCGTCCAAGCGCTCGACAAATGAATCGCTGCGGTCGGCCTTGATGGCGATACGCGAACCCTTGATGCCAAAGTTCTCGACGACTGCACCTCCCAGCAACGCGCCCAGATGCGAAGTCCAAGAGATGTCGTTGCCGCCTGCGCCGCATCCGTTATCCCCCCATGTGGTCGAATCGCCAAAGCAGCAAATGGTCGATTCACTCAAGTTCTTCGTTTCCATAATCTTCTCCTCATCCGCCCATTGGCGGCCATACAGGTACGTACCGTTTATTTGCAGCATGCCGAGGGGCTATGCACGGTCGCATTTCGCAACGTGCGAATCGAGCCATTCGATATCCTCGACAAGATGTGTCACTCCCAGATGGTGTTCACCCGGACACACCTCGTGCCGCAGGCCATCTCTGCGACTCAGCAACTTGTAGGCATCGAGCACGATCTCGAGCTGTTCATCGACATTTTTCAGCCCGCGCGAACCGTTCAGATGATCTTCTTCGCAGCTCTGCACTAACAACGGGCGCGGCGCAATAAGCGAGGCAATATCGCCCATGTCGAGCAAGCGCCAAAGTCCGGGTGTGTAGTTGCAGCTGCAATTGCCGTTGAGGTGCAGCAGCGAATCATCGACACCGTACAGGTAGCCCGAGACAAACGTCTTACATACGCGTGGGTCGAGCGCCGCCAGATACAGCGTCATGTATCCGCCGCCCGAAAAGCCAAAACAGCCCAGGTCGTCCATGGCAATGTCGCCGCGCGCCTCTAGGTAATCGATCAGACGCATGTTATCCCAGGCGTTGAGACCCGCAACGGTAAGTCCCAGCGGCTCGGCCATGCGCGCCTGGTTTAGGCACGTGCCGCGCAGAAAGCTGTTCTCGTCATCGCCCTGGCCCTTCCAGTCACGACGGTATCCCCAACCGCGTGCGTCGGGGCAGACGGTCACGTAACCCATACGCGCCAAACGCAGACCGTAGTCGTAATTGAACTTACGCACAGCATCATCGACCGCCGGCACGCCCGTCACGCCCGCAACACTTGCGGCGCCTGCTCCCTGATGGCCATGCGGGCAGATATAGCAACACTTGCGGCCGTGTGCATCGAGCTTAGGCGACTGCGGCTCGAGCAGGTAGAACGGCATCCAAACATCGCGCTCGACCTGCAACATCGCATGGGTGCGCACGATGCCGCCGGCAACCCGCACGCGGCTGAGCTCACGAATCTCAATCGGGACGCGGTCCATAAGCGAAAGGCCCAAAACATCGTACAGACGAGTCCTGGTCGCAATCTTCCATGCCTCAAAATCTGCAGGAGTCTTGCCCGTAAAAGCAGCCGAACGCCCCTCGCGCTTCAGCCGGGCACGCAGCGCAGGTTCGTCTTCGCAGTACGTCTCGATGTGCACGGTGCGGCCGTTGGCAGACAGTTCAGCCGTCTCAACCGCATCACCGTCGCCGCCCTCGGGATCCCAGCCATCCCCACCGGCAAGCACCTGCTCGCGAGCGTACCCGGCGGCAGCCATCACATCGAGTTCATTCGCCCACGGCACCCAGCCGGTAGTATCACCCGCCGGCCCATGCAGAATCGCGCCAGCATACTGCACGCAGTTGTGTGCCGCCGGCTTATTCCAATCCCACCAGCCTTCGCGCTTGATATGTCGCCCCAGCCAGCAATCGATCAGCACAGTTTGCGCCCATTCGCGCCAAGGACGACCCAGGTAGACCGAATCCGGCGCCACGCCATCCGGAGCTGTAAACGAACAGCCGTGGAACACAAAGCCGTGCGGCTCGCCTTCGGGCGTCGACGCCGCCGTCACGTAGCCGTTCACGTCCATATCGCGGTTGAGCGAGCGAATCTCGCACCCCTCAAAGTAGGCACGCGCGCCGCCAAAGATAAAGTCGACATCGCCCTCGATCCGGCAACGTCGAAAATACTGGCGCCCCACCCGGCGCGGCGCATACTGTTTGGGTCCTATAAACCCGCCCGGTTTGGCCTCATGCGGCGGCAGCGGACCCAAAAACAGCGTGTCTTGGTGTCCCTTAATGCAGCAGGCATCGACAACCAGACGGTCGCCATCAGCATACAGGGCAATCGCTTGACCGACCTCGCGCCCATCGCCCGCATCGTTTTCGATCGTGAGGTTCTCGAGCCGTACGTCGTCGGCATCGACCAAAACGGTATAGGTCCTAAACGTGCCGAGCGTGCCGTCGACGCCCGAGCCGTCCTCCGAAGGCATCTTGGCACCCAGGCTGCCCACGATACGCACGCTGTCGGCCGTCTCTCCCTCAATCGTCACATGCGGGCGATGAATCTCGACCCGTTCGCGGTACTCACCCGGCTCGATATGGATTGTCACCGGCCGTCCGTCATTCGGACAGGATTCGTCAATTGCCTCCAAGGCCTTAGAGATACTGTGATATGCCCCCGCACGCTCGGGCGAAACCTCAAAAAATCGTCTCTCACTCATCATCAGTCACCGCGTCCTTTCGTCGTAGACCGTCTACGTTGCAGTTTCGGCATATAAAAAGTTCGCGCAATGGGTCGGGAAGGCCCTGCCCATCGCGCGCCACGACATACCGAATGTAATTGTTTAGGAGCAAACGCCTACGCACGGATAACCTTGTCGACGTTCTGGAGCTGCAGTTCCTCGCCGTCCTGGCCCTCGATCACCACATTTTGCAGGTCGAGTACCTTGACGTTTTGCGCGATGATGCCCTGGCGCACCATGGGCTCAACGCCGCAGGCCATGGCCGGGACAAAGGGCTCGGCATCCGGCGCGAAGGTCACGTGGACATCCTGGAACGTCAGGCGCGTCACTTTGCTCTCGGGCAGGCCCGTGATGTAAGCAGCAGCCGCGTGGCAGTTAGTAGCCTCGATATCACAAAACGTCGTGGCACCAAAGCCAGGTGTGCGGTCGTCGACGGGCAGTGCCTCGCGAGACTGCACGTAGTCGGTCTTGCCGTCCTTGTCGCAGAAGTAGAACGAGTTGACCACGAAGGGCGTAAGCACCTCGTCCATACGAATGTGCTCGAAGGTGATGCCCTCGTTAACGGCGTCCTTGCCGCGCCCGCGGCGGGTCTTGACGCGCAGGCCGCGGTCGGTGCGCTCAAAGAGGCACTTGCTCACGGTAAGGTCCTTGATGCCGCCGGCAGCCTCTGAACCCAGGACCACGGCGCCGTGACCATCGTGCATGTAGCAGTGAGAGATCAGCACGTCGTGTGTGGCGGGACGAAGCTCGGGCTCAATGCCCAGCTTGCCGCTCTTGATGGCGATGCAGTCGTCACCCACCGAGAACTGACAGCCAAGGATGCGGACAAAGCCGCAGCTCTCGGGATCGAAACCGTCGGTGTTGTGGGAGTTCTTGGGGCCCTCGATGGACAGGCAGAGCGCATCGACGTGCTCGCACAGGATGGGGTGGATGTTCCACGCCGGGCTGTTGCGGACGGTGAAGCCGGCAAGGCTCACGTTTTGGCACTCGGACAGGAAGATCATGCGCGGACGGGCGACCTCGCGGCCCTCCTCCGGGCGAAAGATGTTCTTAAAGTCCTTGTTCCACCAGTTGTCCTCGGCAAAATCGGTCTGACCGTCAATCGCGCCGCGACCATAGATGCACACGTCGTGCACGCCCAGACCCGTAAAGGTAGAACAGTAGGTCGAGAAGCTCTCCCCCTCCCAGCGGCCCAGGGGCAGCATATCGGTACCGGCATAACCGGCGCCCTCGTTGCCCGTGACCGTTCCCGGAATGTAGGCAAGCGCGGCACGATCGTGGCGGGCCAGCAGCACCGCTCCCTCGGCGAGCTCGATGTTGATATTGCTCTTAAGGAAGAGAGACTTGATGCGATAACTACCGGCGGGGATCAGCACGCGGCCACCCTTGGGGCAGGCCATGATGGCAGCCTGGATGTTGGTGGTGTCATCATGCTCGGCATCGCCCTTGGCGCCACAGTCGCGAACGTTGATGGTAAAGGGCTCAGCCGGCGTGGTGACACCTACGCTCAGCTCACGCTCGCCACAGACAAAACGGACCAGGTTGCGCTTGCCGGGGGTCAGGCCGTCGACATAGGTCTCGACCGTATTCGTGGTACCGGCGGGCTCGTCGTTGACAAAGATCTCCCACGTATCGGCGCAGGTAAAGTAACCGCCGTCGTCAAGCTCGATAACCGCCGCGCGCGCGTTGCGCCAGATAACGTTCGTCTCCATGGGTTTCTCCCTCAAAAAGATGCTCTAAAGGCAAATTGTACGCTGTTGAAAAAGGGCCGTGCCTGCCGGCGGAATTCCGGTGGCACGGCCCTGTGATTTGGACGATATGTCGGCCTTACTCGGCGGGAGTTACGCTACCGTCCTGGAAGCCAACGTTGTTGTGGGCAAAGCAGTCCTCGTACTTAAAGCCGGAGAGCTCCTCGCAAAGCGCCTTGACCTCGGGCTTGACGTCGGCCATCTTGCCACCCTCCTTGACTCGGTGAATCTCGTCGCAAAGGACGTCGCACTGCTCCTTGTCGATCTTGATGCCGCGGGCAAGGACGGCCGCAAGCAGGAAGAAGCCGGCGCAGCCGATGATCATGTAGCCGCAGATATACAGAGGCACGGTAGCGGGCTGGGTCACGGCGTCGCTATTGCCGGCGGTCTGAATGAAGCCGGAGGCAGCAAGGACGATAGCCCACACGTTGACGGCGATAGCCTGGGCGATCTGCTGGCAGAGCTGCTGCGCGGAGCTGTAGATGCCCTCGCGACGACGCAGGGTGATGAGCTCATCGACATCGGGGATGTAGTTGAGCAGAACATCGGGCAGGTACTGGAAGCCGACGTAGAAGAACTTCCAGATGGCGAAGATGATGGGGTAGGCGATCATGGCGATGGCGACCGTGGAGGTGCCATTGATCTGACCAAAGGCGAAGTAGTTGTAGGCGATGATGCACGCAGCGCAACCGACGTTGGCCAGGTACCAAGACTTGTGGAAGCCCTTCTTGGCCATGAGGGCAACCCAGATGGCGGTGCAGACGATAGCGACGACCTTGCCGGGCATCTCCATCACGGACTCATAGGACTTAGGAATCTGCAGGCAGTAGACGATGAAGAAGGACAGGCAGGCAGACCAGCAGGCAGCAGCGAGCTTCGTGGAGACCTGTGCATACAGGACCTTGCGGAAGGACTTGTTGCGGAAGGTAGAGACAACGTCAATGAAGAACTTCTTGATACCCTCGCCGACGCTCTCGATCTTCTCCTGAGCCACCTCCTCGGGGGTGTGCTCCCACGTGGACAGGTACACGCACAGCAGCGAGATTGCCATGACCGAAGCGTTGACCGTAGCGATGATGAAGTAGCTGAACGGGTTGGTCTCGCCGAAGGTGCCAAAGCCAAAGACGACGAGTGCTGCCATCAGGAAGCCGGCGGCGTTACCAAAGAGGTGCTTGTAGCCGGTGAGGTACGTACGCTCCTTGAAGTCGTCGGTCATCTCGATGGTAAGCGGCGACAGGTTGGCGGTGCAGAACGTATACGCGACGTTGTAGATCAGGTACAGCACAAAGTAGTACGGGAAACCGAACGGCGTAGCCACAAAGATGAGCGGCTCGGCGACCATCATCGGGATTGCCAGCAAGATCCAGAAACGGCGGCGGCCAAAGATACGGCCGATCTTGGTAGCGTAGAAGTTATCGGCCACAAAGCCCATAAGCGGGCACAGAATGGCGTTGAGATAGATGGCGAACGAGCTGATCAGCGCAGCCTCGCCTGCGGACAGGCCGCACTCCGTGGACAGGAACAGCACCATGTAGCTGTGCGTAAAGGTCAGGGCACCGGAGTTGAGCATGCCGCCCATACCAAAGCCCAAGCGCGTCCAGAATGTGATCTTGCGCTTTTTACCGATCTTGTTAGTCATCGAGCTCCCTCTCTTTTCTCGATTGTCTTGGAACAAGACATTGGAGTCCATACCGACGTCTGTCTGCATGCCGTTCAGGGTGAACGTTTAGCTAGATTATGCGCGATTGCTTATGATAGGTGAACGTTCACTTGTATATTATCCTTGAACGGTCGTTTTTTGCCGTTGAACGGGCCTGAAAATGAAAAAATCCCTGCATTTTTGATTATCAAGTCGATTCAGCACCACGCAACAACTAGGTGAACGTTCATTGTTCTCTGGAGATGAGGGAGGTGCCGGGCACCCTTCCCAAAAAAGCCGTGCACGACAACGCAACGAGAAACGAAAAACGACCCCGCCGAGATTGTCCTCGGCGGGGTCGCCCAGTCTTTGCAGCAGCTTATTCAATCACGCGCTCAACGTGTCATCGCTACAGGCAGACTCCGTCCTTCCAGATGCTGATCTCGTGACAGCCGCGACGCTCGGCGCTGGTAAGCTTGCCGCTCGCCGTGTCCAGCACCAGCTGATACAGATCGCCGGCAGCCTCATCGAGCGTACGCTCGCCCGTAGCCACCACACCGGCGTTAAAGTCCATCCAGTTGGCCTTGTGGTCGCACAGGCGCTGGTTGGTGAACACCTTGAGCGTAGGCGCCGGCGCACCAAACGGCGTGCCGCGGCCGGTCGAGAACAGGATCACGTGGCAGCCGGCAGCCGTCAGGGCCGTGGTGGATACCATGTCGTTGCCCGGACCGCACAACATGTTCAGACCATGCTTGGTAGCCTGACCGGCGTACGGCAGCACGTCGACGATGGGGGCAGATCCGCCCTTTTGCACGCAGCCGCAGCTCTTGTCCTCGAGTGTGGTGATGCCGCCATCCTTGTTGCCGGGGCTCGGGTTCTCGTAGACGACCTCGCCATGGCTAATAAAGTAATCCTTAAAGCCGTTGAGCATGTCGGAGGCGGCGTTAAACACCTGCTCGTCCTCGCAGCGATCGAGCAGAATGCTCTCGGCGCCAAACATCTCGGGGACCTCGGTGAGCACCGACGTGCCACCGCGGGCGACGAGCATATCGCTCACGCGACCGATCGTGGGGTTGGCGGTAATGCCCGAAAGACCGTCAGAGCCACCGCACTTAAGGCCAATGACCAGCTCGGAGGCCGGAATGGGCTCACGCTTGGCCTGCTTGGCCAGGTCGGCCAGCTCAGACAGAATCTTGTGGCCTTCGACCTGCTCGTCGGCAACATCTTGGCAGGTAAGGAAGCGAACGCGCTCGTGATCGTACTCGCCCAGCTCGTCGAGCACCTGCTGATGCGTGCAGTTCTCGCAGCCGAGCGACAGGAACAGCACGCCCGCAGCGTTTGCGTGACGCGAGAGCGCTACCAGCAGGCGACGGGTCTGGGCATGGTCGGCGCCGGTCTGCGAGCAGCCAAACGGATGCGGAAAGTAATAGACGCCCTCCAGCGAACCCTCGACCAGATCCTGAGCCTGCTCGCACATGGCACGTGCGACCTCGTTGACGCAGCCGACCGTGGGGATGATCCACAGCTCGTTGCGCGTGGCGGCGCGGCCGTCGGCGCGACGGAAGCCCATAAAGGTCTCGGGCTCAACCGGCTCAACGACCGGATGCGTCGGATTGTAAACGTACTCGACCTCGCCCGAAAGGTTGGTCTTGACGTTATGCGTATGAAGCCACTGACCGGGCTGGATGTCGCCCGTCACATGGCCGATAGGAAGACCGTACTTGACAACGTTCTCCCCCGCCGCAATGGCACGCACGGCCATCTTGTGGCCCTGCGGAATATCCTCCGCGGCAGCGACCTCGCCCACCCCGGGAACCGCGACGGCGGTGCCCTTGGCAAGCGGCGACAGCGCGACGATCACGTTATCGGCCGGATTGATCTGGATAGTGTTCATTACAAATGGTCCTAACCCTACAGGTTGAGCAGAAGTCGAGGCGCGGGCAAGCCGTCTGGCGCCCGCACCGGGAATTTACGCTTGAGCGTTGGCGAAGGCCTGCTTGGCGCCCTCGACACGCACGACGGTGAGCGCGTTGACGACAAACTCCTCGAGACCGGTGATCTGCGTAAGGTCCTCGCCCCACATCTGCTCATTGGTGAGCACGTCGTGCACCAGCTCGGTATCGTCTGCACCGGCGTGGGCGGCGTAGAAATCGAGCACGAAGGCATCGTCCTGAGCGGTGTACTCGGTGCCGTCGGCGCGGCGCAGGTGCAGGCCATCGCCCTCGCGAGCAACGAGCTCCTGAGTATAGAAGGCGATGAGCGTAGCGAGGCTCGTCGCCAGGCACTTGGGCAGGTTGCCGGTCTCGGCAACATAGTCCTTGAGCGTGGGCAGGTCGCGAGCACGCCATTTGGCCGTGGAGTTGAGGCAAATGGAGAGCAGCGCGTGGTCGATAAACGGGTTGTCGAAGCGGTTCTCGACGGCGGCAGCAAAGGCCTTGCAGTCCTCGACGTCCAGGTCGGCGGCAAGCGTCGGGATGACCTCGTCGTAGAGCATGGTGTTCATGAAGCCGCGGACGGTCTCGTCGTGCATGCAATCGCGCACGATGTCAAAGCCGGCAACCCAGGAGCCCGGGACGAAGGCGGTGTGGGCGCCATTGAGGATGCGAACCTTGCGCTTCTTGTACGGGGTGACATCGGGGGTAACAAAGACACCCGGCAGGCCGGCCTTCACGAAGGGGAGCTTCTCGGCAAGCGACTCGTCGCCCTGGATGCCCCACATCTGGAAGGGCTCGCGCACGGCCAGGAAGGGATCCTCGTAGCCCAGGCGCTCGGCCACGGCAGCGGCCTCCTTGGGGTCGCGGATGCGGCCGGGGACGATAGTGTCGACAAGCGTGGTGCAGACGGTGCAGTCGTTGGCCATCCACTGCGAGAACTCGTCCTCCCAGCCCCAGTCGCTCACGTACTGGTTCATGATGCGCAGCAGCTCCTCGCCGTTGTGATCGATGAGCTCGCAGGCGAGCACGATGACGCCCGGCTTGCCGGCGGCCCAGCGGGTGTGGAGCACCTGGGCAAGCTTGGCGGGGAAGCTCGCGGGCGGCATGTCGTCGGCCTTGCAGGACGGGTCGTAGGCGATACCGGCCTCGGTGGTGTTGGAGACGATAATCTCCAAATCGTCGGAGACGGCGACCTCCATCATGGCGCGGTAGTCGTCCTCGCGGTACGGGTTGATGCAGCGGCTGCAGGCGCTGATCACACGGGACTCGTCAACCGTGTTGCCGTTCTCCTTGCCGCGCACCAACACGGTGTACAGGTCGTCCTGGGCGTTGATACCATCGGCAAAGCCAAAGGCGCCGCTGATGGGCTGGACCATGACAACCTTGCCGTTCCAGCCGGTTGCCTCGTTGCCCATGTCAAAGAAGCGGTCGACGAAGGCGCGCAGGAAATTGCCCTCGCCAAATTGCAGAACCTTCTCGGGCGCGTCCTTGGGCAGCAGGTAGCCCTTGTAGCCGATCTTCTCGAGCGTCTCGTAGCTGATGTTCTCCATCGATGTCTCTCCTTAGATTGCTGTTAGCGTGCAGGCAAAACGGGGGCGCCGCGTGTGGCAACGGCGCTCCCGAGTTCGGTGTGATTCGATGCGGGTTTAGGCCTCGACGGTATCCAGGTCAAAGCCAAAGTAGCGGACCGCGTTGTTGTAGCTGATGTCGCGCACGATGGCTCCCAGCAGCTCCATGTCGGCCGGATACTTGCCCTGCTCGACCCACTCGCCGATCACGCCGCACAGCACGCGACGGAAGTACTCGTGACGCGGGTAGGACAGGAAGGAGCGGGAATCGGTAAGCATGCCCACAAAGTTGCCCAGCACGCCCTCGTTAGCCAGAGCCGTGAGCTGCTCGCGCATACCGACCTCGTTGTCGTTGAACCACCAGGCGGAACCGTTCTGGATCTTGCCTGCGGTCGGAGCCTCCTGGAAGCAGCCCATCACGGTATCGATCATGGTGTTGTCGATGGGGTTCAGGCTGTACAGAATGGTCTTGGGCAGACCCGTGGACTCCTGGATGGAGTTGAGGAAATCGGCCAGCTGGTCGGACGGCGTGTAGTTTGAGATGCAATCGTAGCCGGTGTCGGGACCGAGTTTGGCGAACATAGCGCGGTTGTTGTCACGCTTGCAGCCAAAGTGCAGCTGCATGGCCCAGCCAAGGCGGACATACTCGCCGGCGACGAACTGCATAAAGGCCGTCTTGTACTTGAGGACCTCGTCCTCGGTAAGCGGCTCGGCGGCAAGGCCCTTGGCAAAGATGGCCTCGATCTCGTCAGCGGTGGCCGGAACGTACATAACGTAGTCGAGTGCGTGGTCGGAAGCGCGGCAGCCCAGCTCGTGGGCGACATCGTAGCGCTTGGAGATGGCGGCCTTCATGCCCTCGAAGTCGCTGACCTCGACGCCGGCAACCTCGGAAAGGCGCTTGCAGTAGTCGGCGAACTCCTGGCCACGCTCGATACGCAGCGCGGCATCGGGGCGCATGGCGGGAACGACCTGAACGTCAAAACTGTCGTCGGCGGCAATCTTCTTGTGCCACTCAAAGCTGTCGGCGGGGTCGTCGGTAGTGCAGATCATGCGGACGTTGGACTGCTTGATCAGGTTACGGCAGGTAAAGCTGGCCTCAGCGAGCTTGGCGTTGGCAAGGTCCCAGACCTCCTGAGCGGTTTTGCCGTTAAGGACGCCCTCGTAGCCAAAGTAACGCTTAAGCTCCAGGTGGCTCCACTCAAAGACGGGGTTGCCCACACAACGGCCCAGGGTCTCGGCCCACTTCTGGAACTTCTCACGAGCAGGGGCATCGCCGGTAATGAAGCGCTCGTCAACGCCGTTTGCACGCATCAGGCGCCACTTGTAGTGGTCACCGCCCAGCCAAACCTCGGTGATGTTCTCAAAACGCTTGTCGTCCCAGATCTCCTTGGGAGAAATGTGGCAGTGGTAGTCGACGATAGGCATGCCCTCGGCAAAGTTGTGGAACAGCTCCTCGCCGGTCTTGGTGCTCAGCAGGAAATCCTGATCGTCCATGAAGTTTTTCATCAAACAACCCCTTTGTTGGCGGAGCGGGCGCACGATGCGCTCGTTATCCTTTAGGTGAACGTTCACTATACTAATCCATTGCACCTCAAAAGGTGAACGTTCACCTAACCACCACGGGGTGAACGGTAGATTTTGCCCGTTCAACGGTTGCTGGGGATGTGACTTGCATGTATTGCGGACTGGTTGGCGTCCCCGAACACCGAACTTGAGCGCTTTTGCTCAGGTGGGTCATGTCCCGACGTACATTTTTGGGAGTATTCAGCATTGGAGCGCGCCGTGCGCCATCCTCAGCGTCCTATTTGGAACGCAGATAGCGCCCGATCGGCATAAAAAGTGCCCCCGATGGCAAATTACGCCATCGGGGGCACTTAAAACAGTCGTTCTGCACCTCATTCAGGGCATGCCAATGCTGAATACTCCCAAAAATGCACGTCGCAAGAGGGGGTACCTGCTCAATCGGCTAAATACCCGCAAGTTCGCAGTAGCGGTCGACATTGCTGGCAAATACCATCTCGACAGCACCCTTCTGGACGGGCACCGTCGGGGTCCTTCCCCACAGCAGATAATCGCCCAGCGTCTTAGCGCCGCGATACGCCAGGCTCGTCGGGTCCTTATAGACAATATTGGTAAAGATGCCACGACGCAAGGCCAAGGCGCTCTCGGGGAACAGGTCGTTGCCGATTACCATGACCTTGCCGGCCTTGCCGCTCGAAACAAGCGCGTCGGCAACCACTTCGGAACCAACGGCAAAAACGCTACAGATAAGTTCGGGGGCGTCCGGCGCACTCAAGCGCTTTTCGAGCTCATGCTCGAGTTGTTTGACTTGCGCATGGGCACCTGCAAGATCCTCAACCTGCCATGGAATATCACGTTCGCGCAGGTAATTGTGGAAGGCGCGGGCGGTTAGATAGTGCGAATCGGTATATGGGTCGCCTGTCAAAAGGAGCACGCGGGCGTCGGCCCCAGAAGCATGGACCAGGTTTGCCGCCTGCTCGGCCATAAGGCTGCCTGCCGTCGAATAATCGGCCAAGCTCGCACCCAAACGATTCAAATGCGGACGGTCGCCGTCGACAAGCTCAATCGTCACGCCCGCCTCGGCGATCTGCCCCAAAAGCTCAGTCGCACGATCGTCGCCCGGCGCATAGGCGAGCAAGCCATCAATCTTCTCGCCCACCTGCAGACGCTCGTCGATTTGCTCGAGTGCATCAGCGTAGCCGCCCACGCCAAATTCAACGCGCTCAACCGTAATGCCCCGGTCGATGACCTCCTGTTCAAAGCGATTGCAGCCTTCCCACAGGTAACGGAAAAAGTACGCTCCCTCGCGCGATGCGCGGGGCAGGCAAAACACCAGATTGATATCCTTGCGGCGCAGGCTTGAGGCACTTGTGTTGCGGTGATAGCCCATGGCCTCGGCCTTAGCGTTCACCTTGGCGCGCACGGATTCGCTCACGCCGGCCTTTCCCGTCAGAGCCTTGTGCACGGTATTGATGGAAACGCCAAGCTCGGCGGCTATGTCCTTCATGGTTACGCGAGCGCTCATGCGGTTACTCCGTTATAGATAAGTTGCCAATTAATAGTCCAGTTAACGATACCCCAAAAATACTCTTCGACTCGCCGTGCTCTCCCTCAAATGCACAAAGCGCCCCGCGAACGGATGCCCGCGGAGCGCTTGGATGTCCGGACCTTATTTGATACCGCGGCCCAAGTCTTCGGCGATTTTGTCCACGCCCTTAAGTGCGGCGCACGTCT
>CATYHY010000018.1 GCA_958407085.1 uncultured Collinsella sp.
TATACCGACGCGACGTGATGGGACGTGGTATGGCAGCAACGGATATCGAGCGCGGACTCTCAACCGCCGAGGTCGAGGAGCGTATCGCCGCCGGTAAAATCAACCGCAACATGGAACTCAAGACCAAGTCGGTCAAAGAGCTCATCATCGAGAACCTCTGCACGCTGTTCAATTTAATCAACGTGATCTTGGCTTTCCTGGTCATTTTGACCGGTTCGTTTAAGAATCTGACGTTCCTGTTCGTGGTGTTCTTGAACACCGCTATTGGCGTCATTCAGTCCATGCGTTCCAAGAAGATGGTCGATAAGCTCACGCTGCTGACCTCCAAGAAGGCCATCGCGGTGCGCGATGGCGCCGAGGTGGAGCTCGACCTGGACCAGATCGTGCTCGACGACATCATCCGCCTGGGGCGCGGCGACCAGATTCCCGCTGACGCCGTGGTGGTTTCGGGCGAGGCGCTCGTGAACGAGAGCCTGCTGACGGGCGAGAGCGACCTTATTAAGAAACAGCCCGGTTCCGAGCTCATGAGCGGCAGCTTTATCGACTCGGGCCTGCTGCGCGCCCGCGTGATCCATGTCGGCGCCGACAACTACGTGGCCAAAATTAATAACGAGGCCAAGTACGTCAAAAAGGTCAATTCCGAGATCATGAACTCGCTTAACGCCATCGTGCGCTTTGCGAGCATCATCATGATTCCGCTTGGCCTGGCTCTGTTCGCCTCGAGTGTAAGTGGGCTGTGGGATGCCGCGGGAACCCCGGGCGATAGCGCGCTTTCGTGGTGCTTCTCCGAGCTGTTGGCTGGTCATGTGCCTTCGTCGGCGCTGCTGTCCACGGTGGGCGCCCTGCTGGGCATGATCCCGCAAGGCCTGGTGCTGCTGACCTCGTCGGTGCTCGCCATCGCCACGGTGCGCCTGGCCCGCCGCAAGGTGCTGGCGCAGCAGCTCTACTGCATCGAGACGCTCGCGCGCGTCGACGTGCTGTGCCTGGACAAGACGGGCACCATCACGTCGGGTCGTATGGAGGTCGAGGGCACCTACCCGCTGCCTGTTGAGGGTGTTGGCTTTGGCGTGGACTCGGAGGAGGCGGCTGTTCCCGTCGATACCACAGTGCTCGATTTTGCGCTGGCTAACGTCGCGCGTGCGACTTCGGCCGATGCCAACGAGACCTGCCAGGCGCTGCTCAACTATTACGCCGATCGCCCGGTCGAGGTGTCTGAGCCGCTGTCGGTCATTCCGTTCTCGTCGTCTAAAAAATGGAGTGGCGCTTCTTTTGCGCAGGGCTCCTATGTGATGGGTGCCGCGCAGTTTGTGCTCTCTGATCGTGTGTTTTCGCAGGTCGAGAACCGTGTCGCCGAGCTTGCCGATACCTGCCGCGTGCTCGTGGTGGCGCGCGTGGACGGCTTTACGCCCGATGGGGATATGGTGGGCGAGGCCGAGCCCGTGGGCTTTGTGACCATCCGCGACGAGATTCGTACCTCGGCGGCCGAGACCATCGGCTACTTTAACGAGCAGGGCGTGACCCTCAACGTGATCAGTGGCGACGACCCGCGTACGGTGTCGTCGATCGCGCGCGTGGTGGGCGTGCCGGGGGCGGACGCTTATGTGGACGCCACGACGCTCGATACACCGGCCAAGCTTGATGCCGCAGTGGACCGCTACCATGTCTTTGGTCGTGTGACCCCGCAGCAGAAGCGCGAGCTCGTGCAGGCGCTCAAGCGCCGCGAGCACACCGTGGCCATGACGGGCGACGGCGTCAACGACGTGCTGGCGCTCAAGGAGGCCGACTGCTCCGTGGCCATGGCGGCCGGCTCCGATGCCGCGCGTAACGTGGCCGAGATCGTACTCGTCGACAACGACTTTGCCTCGATGCCCGCCGTGGTGGCCGAGGGCCGTCGCTCCATCAACAACCTGCAGCGTTCGGCCTCACTGTTCCTGACCAAGACGCTGTTCTCGATGGGCCTGGCGGCGCTGTGTATCGCGCTGCCGCCGTACCCCTTCGAGCCCATCCAGATGACGCTCATTAACTTCTTCTGCATCGGCGCGCCGGGCTTTGTGTTGGGCCTGGAGCCCAACAATGCTCGTGTGAAGGGTGCGTTTTTGAGCAACGTACTCAAGCGTGCACTGCCGGCGTCGATTGCGGTCATTTTGGCTGCGGCGCTCGATATCTTTGTGGCGCGCGTGTTTGGCTTTAGCCAGCTCACGCTGTCTACGATGTGCCTGCTTACGTCGTGCGCGGCGAGCGTCAGCCTAATCTGGCGCATCTCGCAGCCTCTCACGCCCTTACGTGTGGTGCTCTTTGTGTTTGTAGTCGCCGGCATCCTGGTGGGCGTTATCGGATTCCCGGAGCTGCTGTCTATTGCCAACCTGTCGATGGGCCAGATGGTTATCTTGGCTGTTATCGTGGTCTTTACCTGCTCGGTGTTCTTTAAGCTCGCCACGATGATGGATTCGCTCAAGCCGCGTCGTCGTCATGCCGCAACTGGTTTTGGCCGCGGTGTGCGCGTCCGCCTGGGTCGCGGTGGCGGCAAGGTGAGCTCGACGGGCTCGACGGCCGAACGTTTTGCCAAGCGCGTCGTCGCCGACATGGCGCAGCGCCGCGAAGATCGCACCGCTCGCGAGGCCGAGGCCCGCGCACTCGAGGGCGTGGCCCAGGCCCAGCCCAAGAAAAAGAAGAGTACCGGAGCTAAGCGCTCTCGTGTGACCAAGTCCGCCCAAGGCATCAAAGTCTCGATGCCAAGCAAAAAGAAGAAGTAGCTACGCGCCCTGGCGATGTTGAATTGGTGCCTTGTTCCTGTGGGGCCGTGGCGATGTTATGCTCTAACCTCGATTGTTTGAATTGCTTCGAAAAGAGGATGCCGTGATCTGCCCGCATTGCCTTAAGACTATCGAGGACGGCGCCTCGTTCTGCCCCTACTGCAACGCCTATGTGGGTCCGGGCGATGGTCCCGAGCACACCGAGTTCGTGTTCTGTGAGGGCTGCGGTGCCCGTCTTTCTCCGCATGATCGCACGTGCCCAAAATGCGGACGCCCTGCTCCGGGTATCCTCTCCGAGGACGCGGCCGCATCCGACCTGGCAGCGGGCCGCACGGCGGGCTTTCCGCGCCTAACGCAAGAGCAGATCGATACCGAGGTGCCTCATGCGCCCGCCTCGGCTGCCGCGGTTCTTTCGGACGCCGCCGATCCTAACGAGACCTGCGTGCTGCCGGCTTTCGATAAGGATTTCGGTATCCCCAAGGTCGATATTCACACGCCCGTTTCCCTGCATGACGATGCTCAAAAACCCAAGCGCAAGGTGCATCCCGACGAGGACGCCTATCACAAGCACAAGCGTCATATCCCCAAGCCGCTCATCGTCATCGCGGTCCTTGCCGTCGTTTGCGGCGGTGCCTATTGGTTCGTGACGGCCGATCCCATGGGTGTCATGCCTGCCTTCTACGACCAGTTTGGCCAGGCTGCGCAGACGACCTTCCCCACGCGCCAAAAGGGCGAGGCGACTGAGGACGATACCAAGCAGGACGATTCTGCCGAGGTGGTCCAGGAAGAAACCGTGCTCACCGATGATCAGCTCTATACCAGACTCGACGGTCTGTATCAGACCATCGTGTCCTACGGTGATGAGGACCAGATCGGCGAGGTCATCGATTCCTTTAACAACGGCTATCTCCGAACGCCGCTGTCCACCCGCCAGGAGCTGTCGCAGAGTGCCTACGCCCTGCGCGACCAGATCAAAAAGACGCAAGATGAGCTTAACAACCTTAAGTATCAGGACGATACGGTCTATGCGGACGACATCGCCCACTTAAAGCAGCTTGCCGAGTGGATGTACGAGCGTGTCGACGTGATCTGCCAGAGCTGGGATATCTCGCTGGCCATTCCCGATGGCGAGTCGATGAGTTCCCACCAAAGCGAGATCCTGGCGCCCATCGCACAGGGCGGCAACAGCGCGCTGAACCAGTACGACGCCAATGTGGGCTCCTGGAAGCCGCAGCAGCGTTCCCAAAATTAGTTCGCCATAGTCGGCATAACCTACGTGCGCAATTGATGTAAGCGCATGCTTATTGCTACAATTCGTACAAATATGCTTTAAACGCACGAGGAAGGAACCACATGTTTGGTTTTAAGAAAGAGCTCTACACGCCCGAGTATCAGCTTGCCGGCGACGAGTGCGCCGTTATCGAGACGTCGAAGGGTACCATCAAGGTCAAGTTTGACGGCGAGGGCGCTCCCATTCATGTCGCGAACTTCTGCGAGCTTTCCACGATGGGCTTCTATGATGGCCTTAAGTTCCATCGCTATGTGCCCGGTTTTGTCATCCAGGGCGGCGACCCCAATACCCGCGATATGTCCGGCGCCGACGTCGCCGCTGGTCTTGAGGGCCCCGACGGCATGCCCGGTACCGGTGGCCCCGGCTACTGCATCAAGGGCGAGTTTGCCACCAATCCGCGCAACAGCCATGTCGATGGTGCCCTTGCCATGGCACGCTCCATGGACCCCGATTCCGCGGGTTCGCAGTTCTACTTCTGCCTGGGCGCCCAGCATAACCTCGATTCCGGTTACACCGTCTTTGGTACCACGGTCGAGGGTCTCGATGTGATTTCGCAGCTGCGTGCCGGCGACGAGATCGTCCATGTCGAGATCGTTCACGAGTAAAGGGGACTTCCTTGAATAGCCAGCTGATCCAACAGGGCCGCGCCGCTTACCGCGCGGGTGATTTTTCCGCTGCAGCCCAGATGCTTGGGGCGGCAAAGACTCCCGATGAGATTATGGGCGAGGCCGATCACCTTCGTGGCAACGCCTTGATGCACCTGGGCATGTATGCCGAGGCCGCCGAGGCTTATGCTGCCGCCCTCAACGACGGCACCTACGGCAAGCGCGGCGCGCTGCTCACCAACCGCGGCAAGGCGCTCGCCGCCGTGGGCGACTACACGACGGCCGCCCAGGCGTTCTCTGGTGCTACGCAGGATGCTTCCTATGCCACGCCGTTCAAGGCCTATCTGGGCCTGGGCAATGCGCTGTTCCAGTCGGGCGATTATGCCAACGCGGGTACTGCCTTCCGTCAGGCTGCCATCGACGGCGCCAATCCGGCTCCTGCCGCCGCACTGGGCGAGCTTGGTCGTTGCTTCATTAAGCTCGGCCGTCCGGCGGATGCCGTGGAGACCTACCGCACGGCTATCGACTTTGCCGGCCCCCGCGACGACACGCGTGCGCTCAACGCCGGCATGGGTCAGGCACTTTCTGCCGCCGGCCGCCCCTCCGACGCACTCGACGCCTTTAACGCCGCTACTGCCGATGGCATCTACCAGCTCACCTCCGAGCAGGCCGATGAGCTTGCCCGCGTGCACGATTCGCTTGCCGCGCTGTCTGCCCAGACGGCTATGGCCACGGCTCCGGCGCCCGCGATGGACGCTCCTGCCGTCGATCCGCTCGATCCTACGGGCGCGACCGGTCAGTTTATGCCCGATCCCTCGGACACCGGCTTCTTTACGCTGTCCGAGTCCGAGATGGTCCAGCAGGACCGTCAGGATCGTAAGCAGGCCAAGGTCCGTCGTCGCCATCGCCACACGGGTCTCAAAGTCTTCATCGTGCTGCTTCTGCTCATCTTGATTGCTGCGGGCGGTCTGGGCTTTGCCTACACGCGCGGCTTTGGCTTCCCCTCGCAGGAGTCGGTTATCACCGATCTGTTCCAGGCTGCCGGCGACGGTGACACCGCAAAGGCCGAGTCTTGCCTGGCCTCGAGCCTGTCCGAGGACGCCAAGTCGATGATCATCTCCTCGATTCCGCAGGGCGCCACCGTGTCCGTCGAGGGCATGGATCAGTCCATGACCGAGACGACCGCCAAGGTTAAGGCATCGCTGTCCAAGGGCGGCGAGCAGGAGTACACCGTCAAATTCGTGCGCTCTGACAACCATATCGGCTGGGCCGTTTCCTCGCTCGATATGGATTTCTCGGCTGCTGACAACCAGTAGTGACCTTATGGGATTTAGCTTTGCCCGGCGCTTCACCGCAAGTGAGGTGCCGGGCTTGCGCTAGTATCATGAACTAGTAGTTTTCCAGCAATCATCCAACACATCAGGAGTTGCGTTGTTTTCTTTGATGGATATGTTCTTCGGTAGCTATGCGGGCGATCTTGCCATCGACCTCGGCACCGCAAATACGCTTGTCTCCGTGCGCGGCAAGGGCATCGTCATCCGCGAGCCCTCTGTTGTCGCCATCGACAAGAACGACGAGCGCATCCTGGCGGTCGGTATCGAGGCAAAGCGCATGCTCGGCCGTACGCCCGGCAACATCGTGGCCGTTCGTCCCCTGAAGGACGGCGTCATCGCCGACTTCGATGTTACCGAGGCCATGCTTCGCTACTTTATCGACAAGGCGTCCGAGAAGCGCTATCCGTGGACCCCGCGTCCGCGCGTTGTCGTCTGCGTTCCTTCCGGCGTCACGTCGGTCGAGAAGCGAGCTGTCTTTGAGGCCACGATCCAGGCCGGTGCCCGCCAGGCCTATCTGATCGAAGAGCCTATGGCCGCCGCTATCGGCGCCGACCTGCCCGTCGAGGAACCCACCGGCTCCATGGTCATCGACATCGGTGGCGGTACCACCGAGGTCGCTGTTATCGCTATGGGCGGCATCGTCGTCTCGCAGTCCATCCGTATTGCCGGTGACGAGTTCGACCAGGCCATCCTCACGCACGTTCGCGATGCCTACAACCTGGCCATCGGCGAGCGTACGGCAGAGGACATCAAGATCAAGGTCGGTTCCGCCGTGCCGCTCAAGGACGAGCTCGACGTCGAGGTCAACGGCCGCGACGTGATCACCGGTCTGCCCAAGACCGTGCGCATCGAGAGCGAGGAGATTCGTCGCGCACTCAACAAGCCACTCGACGAGATGGCCAAGGCCGTCAAGGACGCACTCGACGCTACGCCTCCCGATCTTGCCTCGGACCTTATGTA
Organism: uncultured Collinsella sp.; assembly: GCA_958407085.1. Taxonomy (GTDB): domain Bacteria; phylum Actinomycetota; class Coriobacteriia; order Coriobacteriales; family Coriobacteriaceae; genus Collinsella. The sequence continues at coordinate 6,944 of CATYHY010000018.1, forward strand.
CTACGGCATTTTGCTGACCGGTGGCGGTGCGCTGCTGCGCGGTCTCGACGTGCGCCTGCGCGATGAGACCGGTGTTTCGGTCAACGTCAGCCCCACGGCGCTCGATAATGTCGTTAACGGCTGCGCCCGCGTGCTCGAGGCCAATGCGTTTGATGGCGGCTTCGTCCAGACCAATGCTTAATTTCCAAAAGGTGGATTCCATTTGGCACGATCTTCGGGTTTCTCCACAAATCTGAATACCAAGCGACAATCAACGGGTATGCGCCCGTTGATTGTTTTCAGCCTGATTTCGGTGTTGCTGCTCACGTTTTACATCCGCGAGGGCGAGGCAGGGCCGATTCATGCCGTGCGTTCGGGCGTAACGACGATTACCTCTCCGGTGCGCTTTGTGGGCTCGGCTGTGGCGGCTCCCTTCAATGCGATTGGCAACGTGTTCTCTAACCTAACGGCGTCGCAGGACACGCTCGACGAGCTCAAGAAGCAAAATGAGGAGCTGACCTCTAAGGTCGCCGAGCTTTCTGAGGCTCAAAAGACCGCTGAGCGTCTGGAGGGGCTGGTCGGCCTGCAGTCGACCTACAACCTCAAATCGACCGCAGCTCGTATCGTTGGTGCCTCGGGCGATGCCTGGACCTCGACCGTCACGATTGATAAGGGTTCTGCCGACGGGCTTACCATCAACATGCCTGTGACGAGTTCGGCCGGTGTTATCGGCCAGATCATCGAAGTCTCGGCCAAAACGTCCACCGTGCGCCTGATTGGCGACGAGAACTCCGGCGTATCCGCCATGGTGCAGGACACGCGCGCCCAGGGCATGCTGCAGGGTCAGGCTGACGGCACGCTGCGTCTTGAGTACGTGAGCGTCGACTCCGATGTTAAGGTTGGCGACATCATCGTGACCTCGGGCATCGGTGGCGTGTTCCCCAAGGGTCTACCGCTCGGCACCGTCTCGTCGGTTGAGAAATCGGCAAACGACGTGTACTACACCATTGTGGTGCGCGCTCAGACCACGGCCGAGAACAACGAGGAAGTGCTGGTCATCACCTCGCTGACCGACGAACAATCGGCCTCGGATGAGGACGTGAGCACGGCCAACAGCACGCCGCAGGGAACGTCGCGCGACGCTGCGACCAAGACGAAGGACGAGAGCTCGGATGACAGTTCCGACACGTCCGAGACGACCGATTCTGGCTCGAGCGAATAGGGGGCATGTCCATGGATCTACACGAGCAGGGGATGAGCTCCCGTACGTTTGTGATCGCCGCCATCGTGTGCGTGCTGCTGCAGGCAGGCCTGGCACCGCAGATCTCCATTGCGGGCGGTCGCGTCAACTTCATGATTATCCTGGTGTGCCTAAGCGTGTTCTCGGGCGACCCGACCCGTGCCGTCGTGTGCGGTTTTTGCAGCGGCTTGTTTTATGACCTGTCCGCTGCCGTGCCGGTGGGCGTTATGTCGCTCCTGCTGACCGTGGGCTCTTTTGCCCTGGTGCACAGCGCCGTCGGTCAGACGGGCGGTACTCCGAGTGCGCGCGGCATCACCGTGGGCGCCTTTGCGCTCGTCATTAATGTGATCTACAGCATCATCTTGCTGTTTATGGGTTTGGAGACGAGCTTTGTCGTGGCGATCTTTGGGCATGCGTTGCCGTCTTCGATCCTGACGGGTCTGGTTGCCATTCCGTTTTTGATGTCCGGCGTCGTGCCGCAGTCCGGCTATGGATTCTCCGCACGTGGCGGACGCCAGACGGGTATGCGCTTTAAGCCCAAGACCCGCAAGCTCAAATAGGGGAGGCCCGTAGATGTCTTCCCAGATGACGGTTATTATCGCCGGTATCGTGCTGGTTGTGGCCATCGTGGTCGCGCTGGTCGTCATGCGTCGTGGCGATTCCCGTTTTACCTACGATACGCAGCATGGAACGGCCCCGCGCGCCACCGAGGGCGAGGGCAATACCGCGTCGACCGCCTTTAAGGGCCGCTTTTCCATCCTCACCACGGGTGTGGGCGCGATGTTTGCGGCGCTTGCCGTCAAGCTGTGGGGCATGCAGATGGTCTCATCGGACTATTACGAGAAGCAGGCCAATAGTAATCAGACTCGCACCGTTACAACACCCGCTGTGCGCGGTCGCATCCTCGACCGCAATGGCGTGGCGCTTGTCCAGAACCGTCCCTCACTTGCTGTCGTGGCCTACCGCGACCTTGCCGAGGATGAGGTTCTGGTTCGCCATCTTGCCAACGTGCTTGGAATGCCTTACGTGGCGGTCCTTCGTAATATTCAGGACAATACAGAGGGCGCTCAGAGCCTGCATACCATCGCGACGGACGTCCGTCGCTCCACGGTTGCCTATATTCAGGAGCATGCCGGCGAGTTCCCGGGCGTCAAGATTGCCGAGCGTACCGAGCGCCAGTATCCATATGGCGAGACGGCATGCCATATCTTGGGCTATACCGGCACCATTACCTCCGAGCAGCTCGAGGCCCAGAATAAGAAAACCTCTGGCGATGATGATGCTTCTGCTGGCAAGATTACGTACCAGTCGGGCGATATCGTGGGCCAGGCGGGCGTTGAGAGCTACTACGAAAACCTGCTGCAGGGTATTCGTGGCGAGCAGACCGTCAAGGTCGATGCCTCGGGCAATGTGACCGGTCAGGCCGGCGCCGTGCCCGCGAAGGCCGGCTCTGACATTAAGCTCACGCTCGACCTTAAGATCCAGCAGGCCTGCGAGACGGCGCTGGCGAGCGCTATCGAGCTTGCCAAGACCACTGGCTACAGCAATGCCGGCAACGGCGCTGTAGTGTGTCTCGATCCCAACAATGGCGAGATCCTGGGCATGGCGAGCCAGCCCAAGTTCGATCCGTCCGTCTTTATCGGCGGCGTCTCAAATGACGTGTGGACCGAGCTCAATGATGACAAGGGTTCGCACCCGCTGCTCAACCGCGCCATTAGCGGACAGTACATGTCGGCCTCGACCATCAAGCCGCTCTCGGCACTGGCCGGTCTTGAGTTTGGAACCTACACTTCAACGCAGACAACCAACTGCACGGGTTATTGGACGGGTCTGGGCAAGTCGTGGGGCAAGTACTGCTGGCTGCATTCCGGCCACGGCACCATGACGCTGCAGTCGGGTATCGCCAACTCTTGCGACCCCGTCTTCTACGACATGGGCAAGGCGTTCTTCTATGACGAGCAACATCCCGAGGGCCTGCAGGAGGTCTTTCGTCGCTGGGGTCTAGGCAAGACCTGCGGTATCGATCTGCCGAGTGAGGGCGCGGGTCGTATTCCCGATGCCGAGTGGAAAGAGTCGTACTTCACCGACGCCTCTGCCGAGGACCGCAAGTGGAATGCCGGCGATATGACCAACATTGCCATCGGCCAGGGCGACATCCTGGTGACGCCCCTGCAGATGGCGTGTGCCTATATGGGTCTTGCCAACGGCGGCAAACAGTACGTGCCTCACGTGTTTTTGTCTGCCGTGTCGCGCGATGGCGACGGCGATGCCTATAAGTACAACGGCAAGGGCAAGAAGAAGCGCCTGGAGGCCAAGATCAACAGCGATTCGGATTTGGCTCTTGTTCGCAACGGCATGCACGACGTGATTTACACGGCATCGACGTCCCTGGCGGCTCACTTTGGCACCCTGACGCCGCAGGTATACGGCAAGTCGGGCACGGGCGAGAAAAGCGGTGAGGACGAATACGCGTGGTTCTGCGCCTATGCACCGGCCGATGACCCCAAGTATGTCATCGCTACTGTCCTGGAGCAGGGCGGCGGCGGCTCAGATACCGCGATGCATGTCGTGCGCGACGTGCTCGGTGTGATTTATGACGAGCCCGATACCTCTTCGGCCTCGGGCGATTCTTCGGTTCGATAGGAGGTTGCGATGGATTTTTCTCCGGCGGATCTGTTCCGTTCAACCAAGACCGGCTCTCGCAGCAGCCTGGACCGCGTCAACAAGCAACTTTCGGCCTCGCGCGGCACGTTTCGCCAAAAGGTGCATATCGGTGTGCTCGTGGCTACAGTGGCGCTCGTCGCCTACGGTGCCATCATTATCTGGTCGGCTTCGCAGTTTAAGGCCGATGCCTCGTTCTCACGCCATCTGCTGGGAATTGGCATCGGTGCGGTGCTGGCGGTGCTGGTCTGGCGTACCGATCTGCGCGGTATTTCCAATTTCTCGACGGCGTTGCTCGTCATCGACCTGATCGTGATCTTCTCGCCCAAGATTCCTGGTCTGTCCTATACGGGCGGTCTGGGCATGACGGGCTGGATCAAGATTCCCGGTATCGGCTTGACATTCCAGCCGGTTGAGCTTGCCAAGCTCATCACCATCTTCTTTATTGCTACGCTTGGCTCGCAGTATAACGGTCGCATCGATACCGTTCGCGACTACGTCAAGCTCTGCGGCATGCTGTCCATTCCGTTTTTGGCCGTCGTTGCCATGGGCGACCTGGGCTCGGGCCTGGTCGTGCTGGTTTCGGGCGCCATCGTCATTTGTATGAGCGGTGCACGCCGCGAATGGGTGCTGTCGACCCTGGCCCTGCTCGTGGGCTTGGTGGCCCTCGTTCTGGCGCTCGATTCGGTCTTTGATTCGTTGCTCGGCCACGATGTGCTCATCAAGCAGTATCAGATGAACCGTCTGACGGTCTTTATCGACCCCGATAATGCCGATTCGGACGATGCCTACAACCTGCAGCAGTCGCTTATCGCCGTTGGCTCGGGCGGCTTCTTTGGTAAGGGTTTGGGCCATGCGACGCAGTCGGCCGGCGGCTTTCTGCCTGAGTTCCACACCGACTTCGTCTTCGCCTTTTTGTCCGAGACCTTTGGTTTTTGCGGTTCCTTTTTTCTCTTGTGCCTCTACGTGCTGCTGATCTTTTCGACGATTCGCGTCGCCTTTAAGTGTGAGTCGCTGTTCCTGCGTCTGTCGTGCGTAGGTATCGTCGGCATGTGGGCATTCCAGACCTTCGAGAACATCGGCATGTGCATCGGCATGATGCCGATTACCGGTATTCCGCTACCGTTTATTAGCTTTGGTTCGTCTTCGATGATGATCCAGCTGCTGACGGTGGGTATCGTACAATCCATATGGCGGCATCGTTCGGGCGCCGCGTAACCGCTGGAGGGGTTTGCTATGAAAATTCCCGTAGATAAGCTGACCCGCGCTTTTAAGATGGGCGCGTCCGTTAAGAAGGATTCCGATACGCCGGTGCGCGTCTCGGTCTATCTGGATTCGTCCGCCTCGCGCTTTCTGGCCGAGACGGTGCGTGACGCCTTTGTGCCGCAGACGACCTCGGGCATTGTGCGCGTCGAGCGTCTGGGGGAGGAGCGAATTGCTCCAAAGACCGATACCGATGTGGTACTGGTGCTCTCGTGTGGTTCCGACCGCTTGGAGAGTGCCGTGCAGGAGCTCGTGATCGCCGGTGCGCCCGTGTGCGTGCTTGCCGAGTCTGCTGTGGAGGTGCCGTTTATCGAGGAGTCCACGCCCATGCTCGGCGTGGTAGCGGCAACCGATAAGACGTATCTGCTCGAGACGCTTGCCCGCTGGACTCTCGATCGCACCGACAAGGAAACGGCCTTTGCGGCGAACTTTGCCTTCATGCGCATCGCGGCGGCCAATCGTATCATCACCTCGTGCGCGCTCACCAATATGGCGACCGGTGCGCTGGTGTTTTTGCCGGGCGCCGATTATCCCGTTATGGCGCTGGCGCAGGTGGGCATGCTCTTTGAGCTCGCTGCCGTCTTTGGACGCGGCATTAAGCCCGAGCGCGGCTACGAGGTCGCGGGCGTGCTTGCCGGCGGTCTTGTGATCCGCGCGGTCACCCGCGCGCTCGTCAAGCAGACGCCGCATATTGGGTTTGCCGTCAAGGCGCTCACTGCTGCCGCGGGCACCTATGGCATGGGCCGTGCGCTCGTTTCGCTCTACGAGCGCGATGTCGACTACAGCCGTGCCAACGAGGTGGTCACTGCCACGTTCTCCCGCGTTCGCGATCTGGTGACCACGGTCGCGGGCGCTACTCGTCCCATGGCGTCCTATCAGGACGCATCAGATCTCGCTGCTTAGGGGTTTTCCGTTGCGCGTTGCATACCAAGACTGTTTTCATTTAATTGAGCCGCTGCTCGCCAAGGTCGAGAAGCCGAGCCGCTATATCGATCACGAGTGGGGTACGCTTTCCAAGGCCGATGCCGACTACCGTTGCTGCCTGATCTACCCGGATGTGTACGAGGTTGGTCTGCCCAACCAGGGCATCGCCATCCTCTACAACATCCTTAACCAGGCCGAGGGCATCTCCTGCGAGCGCGGCTATGTGCCGTGGCCAGATATGGGTGACGCCATGCGCGAGGCGGGCATTCCGCTGCTGTCGCTCGAGGGTGCAGCGCCGGTCGCTTCGTTTGATATTGTCGGCTTGCATGTTCCGCACGAGATGGCGGTGACGAACTTCCTCGAGGCACTCGACCTCGCTGGTATTCCACTGTTGGCGGCCGACCGAGGCGAAGACGACCCCATCATCATCGCCGGCGGTCCCTCGGTGTACAACCCCGAGCCGTACGCGGCCTTCTTCGATGCCGTCCTCATCGGTGAGGGAGAGGAATCGCTGCTCGAGACCTGCCAGCTGCATCGTCGCCTGCGTGACGAAGGAGTCCCGCGCGCGCAGATTGTCGAGCAGCTTGCATCCATTGCCGGCAACTACGTGCCGTCGCTCTATGAGGTGCGTCACGACGTGCCCTGCTCGCCGCACGGCTACACCGTGCCGCGTGAGGGTAAGGATGCGCCGACTGTGGTCTACAAGCGCGTCGTCGAGGATTTCGGCGCCACGAATCCGCTGTCGCAGTCGTGCGTGCCCTATGCGCAGCTGGTTCACGACCGCCTGTCTATCGAGATCCTGCGCGGCTGTGCCCGCGGCTGTCGTTTTTGCCAGGCTGGCATGACGTATCGCCCGGTGCGCGAGCGCTCGGCCGACCAGATCGTCTCGTCGGTGATTCAGGGTCTGGAAAAGACTGGCTATGACGAGGTGTCGCTGACCTCGCTCTCCACGACCGACCACTCCTGCATTCGCGACGTGCTCGGCAGGCTCAACCGTCGCCTGGAGGATACGGGTATTCGCGTGTCTATTCCGTCGCAGCGCCTGGATTCGTTTGGCGTGGATATGGCCGAGTCGGTTGCCGGCGAAAAGAAGGGCGGCCTGACGTTCGCGCCCGAGGCCGGCAGCCAGCGCATGCGCGACATCATTAACAAAAACGTGACCGAGGAGGACCTGGACCGTGCGGCCAAGGCGGCCTTCGAGGCCGGCTGGAACCGCATGAAGCTCTACTTTATGATGGGCCTTCCCGGCGAGCGCGACGAGGACATCGTGGCCATCGCCAATCTGGCCGATCACGTGCTGGAGCTCGGTCGTTCCGTGGTGCCCAAGGCTCGTCGCGGCTCGATCTCGGTGTCCATCTCGGTCTCGGTCTTTATCCCCAAGGCTGCCACGCCGTTCCAGTGGTGCCCGCAGCTCGACTACGACGACGTCAAGCGTCGCCAGAAGCTGCTCATCACGAGCGTTCGCAACCGTGCCGTCCGCGTGCATTACCACGATGCCGAGACCTCGCTCATCGAGGCCGCGCTTTCCCGCGCCGGTCGTGACATGACGCCCGTCATCATCGATGCTTGGCGCTCGGGCTCTCGCTTTGACGCCTGGGTAGAGCATTTCTCGCTCGATAACTGGAAGGAAGCTGCTGCCAAAAACGGCATCGACCTCAATGAGCTCGTGCACCTGCCCTACGAGTTGGACTGGCGCCTGCCGTGGGAGCACGTGAGCCCCGGCTGCACGCGCGGCTTCCTCGAGCGCGAGTACCGTCGCTCGCTCGAGGGCGTCACGACTCCCGACTGTACCCGCACGTCGTGCACCGGCTGCGGGATCTGCCCCACGCTCCACGCCAAGAATGTATTGATGGGTGATCGCGCATGAGTGAGCGCCTGACCGACAACCCCTCGCTCTTTAGGCTTCGTGTTCGCTATGGCAAGCGCGATCGCCTTAAGTACCTGGGCCATCTCGAAGTAATCCATACCATTGAGCGCATCGTGCGCCGTGCGGGACTTCCCTATGCCGTCACGCAGGGCTTCTCTCCGCACATGCGCGTGGGCTTCTCTTCGGCGCTGCCGGTGGGTACGTCGTCGACCTGCGAGTGGTATGACCTGTTTATGACCGAGTTCGTGGCGCTCGACGAGGCGTTTGGGCGCCTGGCTGCGGCGTCTCCGGCCGATCTGGCGCCCATCGAGGCGGCGTACATCGACGTGCGCACGCCGGCGTTGACGGCGCAGCTCACGCGCCTGTCGTATCGCATCGATCTGCACTTGGATCCCGAGGCGCCCGTAAGCGCCGACGAGGTGCGTCGTGCGATCGACACGCTGCGCGCGGGCCACGGCATCGACTACGCGCGCGGCAAAAAGAGCAAGCGCTTGGATTTGGATCACACGCTCGTGGGCTATGAGCTCACGGCGGGGGAGCGCCCGGACCATTTGGTGCTCATGCTCGACACCCATGCCGACAACGAGGGCTCCATGCGTCCGGAAATTTTGCTTTCTGCTGCTGATGTTTTGTTGCAGGGCTTGACCCCGGGCGTGGATGCACCTATTGTTTCCACCGGTATGCAAGACCTCGTGACCATCTGCTCCTACGATGTCGAGCGTCAGAATCAAGCATGCGAGGACGACGAGGGCCGACTCGTCAGCCCCATACCTGTGCGAACTTGTGGATTTGCTCCACATACTCGTTGACGGGGGTATTATCGCCTGCTACTATATTCGGCTGTTGCACTAACTGATGCATGAAGGGCAAGTAAACATGTACGCAATCGTTAACACGGGCGGCAAGCAGTACAAGGTCGCCACCGACGATGTCATCACCGTCGAGAAGATCGAGGGCAATGAGGGCGACAAGGTCACCCTGCCGGTTATCTTCCTCAACGATGGTAAGAAGATCGTCACCGATCCCGACAAGCTGGCCAAGGCCAAGGTTACCGCTCAGATCGTTGAGCAGTTCAAGGGCGAGAAGCAGCTGGTCTTCAAGTTCCACAAGCGTAAGCGCT
>CATYHY010000019.1 GCA_958407085.1 uncultured Collinsella sp.
TCCACCGCGCACTGCTAGATATCGAGCGGAATGAAGGCAGCGGCGGCCTGCAGGCGCTGTGGAACGTGAGTGACAAACTGCTGGGGCCTTGCCTCAACACCCTGCATGAGTTCGGGCCCATCCTGAAAAGCGGCGATCTCGACAATCCCGCACTCGCTCGCCACCTCTCCCCTGCCGTCATGTCCTATCACGGCATTCAATACCAGAGCATGGCACCCGAGGTGATGGATTCCGCGCAGCTCGCATGGCTGCAAGACCATCTGTGGATCCTCTCCGGCCTCTACGGGTGCGTTCGTCCCTTTCATGCCGTCGAACCGTATCGGCTGGAGATGGGCGCGAAGCTCGCCGTTGACGATGCCCGAGACCTCTACGCGTTTTGGAGCGACAAGCTCGCGCGGGCTATCGCCCCGGCAGGCTCAAACACCACGATCGTCAACCTCGCCAGCGTAGAGTATGCCAAAGCCGTTCTGCCCCACCTCGCGAGCGACGCCACGGCCGTCACATGCCTCTTTGGCGAGGGTATCCGCAACGGGAAGCCCATCCAACGGTCGACCGCCAGCAAAAAGGCGCGCGGCTCCATGGTGCGGTGGATGGCAGAAAACAAGCTCGAGGATGCAAGCGAACTCACCGCATTCAATATCGGCTATCGGCACATCCCCGAGCTTTCAGACAAAAACACCCTGGTTTTCATGAACGCGCAGGCACAATAGGCCCGCCGTTTCCAAACACCCCATTACTCCGCCAAGCCATCGGCCTTTGCAATCTCGCTCGTCGAGCCATCTTGGTAGGTAATCTTAACGTGCTCTACGTCGGATACCGTAACGCCCGACGGAGGTTCCAGACGCCACTCCGTCAGAGCGATATCCATGGTCGTGGGCACGCCCCCTTGATCTTTGAGCTTCACCGTGAGTGTTTTGATTGCCGCATCAAACGTCACGCGTTCGATTTCTTCGCCCGGAATAGACCCGCCGCTCAGCTGCAGCTGCACAAACTCGTCACACGGATACCAATAGTCGCCGGGTGCGGCAACCGTGTTGCCACCAGAAACTTTCATGGTCATAATCGGCAGGCCCTCGTCGGCTTCAAACTCCCAGGCGGCGCCGCCACGACCGCCGAACGTCCAAATACAAAAGGCAATCACCAGCACGGCAAGCACCGCAAAACCAATCGCGACCAACCCATGGTGCGCACGGCTTTCCTCGGCCGATACATCCCATTGCGTCTCTCGATATAGATGCTTGTCTTCCATGTACGCCTCCCCACAGGCACGCTCGTTAGGCCAATCGTACCCATTCGAGCTATACTTGAGCCCATTACATAAACGGGGAGCTTGCAGGACAAGACGGCAGGCTGAGACTGGGCGCGCCCGCCCTGACCCGCAAACCTGATATGGGTAATGCCAACGAAGGGAGCCGTGCCAATGAGCACACAGACCGAGCCCAAGCTCGTCACGCAAATCGACTTCGCCCGCGCCGGGCAGATCACACCGCAGATGAAGGAGGTCGCCGAGCGCGAGCATCGCGACCCCGAGTACATCCGCGAGCGCGTGGCCGACGGCCGCATCGCCATTCCCGCCAACATCGTGCATATCAAAAAGGGCATGCGTGCCTTTGGCGTCGGCGAGGGCCTGTCCACCAAGGTCAACGTGAACTTGGGCATCTCGGGCGACAAGGCCGACGCCGCTGAGGAATGGAAGAAGGTCAAGATCGCCGAGGACTTTGGCGCCGACGCCATCATGGACCTCTCCAACTCGGGCAAGACGCGCCAGTTCCGCCAGCAGCTCATCGACGAGACGCCGCTCATGGTAGGCACCGTCCCCATGTACGATGCCATCGGCTACATGGAAAAGCCGCTGGTCAAGCTGACCAAGGACGATCTGCTCGAGGTCGTGCGTGCACACGCCGAAGACGGCGTGGACTTTATGACCATCCACTGCGGCATCAATAAATCGGTCATCAAGACCTTCAAGGAGACCGGCCGCCTCATGAACATCGTCAGCCGCGGCGGCTCGCTGCTGTTTGGCTGGATGGAAGTCACCGGTAACGAGAACCCCTTCTACGAGTTCTACGACGAGGTGCTCGAAATCTGCCACGAGTACGACGTAACGATCTCGCTCGGCGACTCCTGCCGCCCGGGCTGTCTCTACGACTCCAACGACGCCACCGAGACTGCCGAGATGATCGAACTGGGCAAGCTGTGCAAGCGTGCTTGGGCCGCCGGCGTCCAGGTCATGGTCGAGGGCCCGGGTCACATGGCGCTCGACGAGATCGCCGCCAATATGAAGCTGCAGAAGCGTCTGTGCCACAACGCCCCGTTCTATGTGCTGGGGCCGCTGGTGACCGATATCGGCGTGGGTTACGACCACATCACCGCTGCCATCGGCGGCGCCATCTCCGCCAGCTCCGGCGCCGACTTCCTGTGCTACGTGACACCGGCAGAGCACCTATGCCTGCCCAACGCCCAGGACGTACTCGACGGCCTCATGGCCACCAAGATCGCCGCACACGCCGCCGACATCGCCAAGAAGGTGCCGCACGCCCGCGACATGGACGACAAGATGGGCCAGGCACGCCGCAAGCTCGACTGGGACGCCATGTGGAAGTGCGCGCTCGACCCGGTTACGGGCAAGAAGCGCTACGAGGAGTCCCCCGCCGCCACCGAAGGCACTTGCACCATGTGTGGCAAGATGTGTGCCGTCCGCACCGTCAACAAGATTTTCGAGGGCACCACGATCGACCTCGGCATGGAGGACTAGCCCTGTCGCCGCGGCCGCTTCTGGCGGCGAGCTGGTGCCTGTCAATTGTTGACGTGTGAACATTTGCTTACATTTGCGTAAAAATTACATCTCGCGCCCGGGTTCGGCATATCGCCGGCCTGGGCATCTTTATAATGCTGGCTTAAAGACCCATTTGAATCCGACCAGACAAGGGAGCGAACATGGATCGCAGCAAGGTACCTGCCGTTCTATCCATCGCAGGATCCGATTCCAGCGGTGGCGCCGGCATTCAGGCCGACATTAAGACCATCACGGCGCACCGTCTGTATGCCGAGACAGCCATCACGGCCATCACCGCACAAAACACGCTCGGTGTCACCGCCGTGCAAAATATCTCCCCCGATATCGTCGCTGCGCAAATTGACGCCGTCTTTGACGATATTCGCCCCAACGCAGTCAAAATCGGCATGGTTTCCTCTGCCGAGATTATCGAGGTTATCGCCGACCGCCTGAGTGCCTGGAACGCACAAAATATCGTCGTCGATCCCGTCATGGTCGCCACTTCGGGCGCACGGCTGATTGCCGAAGATGCCGCTGAGGCGCTCACGCGTCGCCTGTTCCCGCTGGCGACCGTCATCACGCCCAACATCCCCGAGGCCATGGCGCTGCTCGACTACGAGGTCGATTCCGAGCGCACCCAGCAAAACGCCGCCATGCTCCTCACCCGCCGCTTTGGCTGCGCGTCCCTCGTTAAGGGCGGGCATTTTGTCAACGAGGCCAACGACGTACTGGCCGAACCCGCGCCGCTCGATGATGAGGGCAACCACCTAGGCGATCCGCTCACCACGTGGTTCCGCCACAAGCGTATTGAGACCGACAACACGCACGGCACCGGCTGCACGCTCTCGTCCGCCATCGCCTGTGCGCTGGCGCAGGGCATGGATCTTGCCGACGCCGTCAACGCCGGCAAGGCCTACCTAACCGGCGCTCTCGCCGCCGGCTTTGACATGGGCAAAGGCTCCGGCCCCGTTAACCATATGTGGCAGTATTAAGACACGCAGTTCAAAACCACCGCAAAGGGGACAGGCACCTTTGCGGTGGTTCCCACAAACATCTCGATCTGTAACAGTTAGAGTCCATTTTTCGGCCCACCTGTTACAAATCGAGACATCCAAATTCCATTGAGAAGATAATCTCGATGTGTAACATTAACTCGGCAAAATCGACCCTAGATGTTACAGATCGAGACAAACGACCGATATCGACCTAAAATAATCTCAATCTGTAACATCTAGCCCGTTTTCGGCCTTACAACTGTTACAGATCAAGACAAATCAACGAAACAAGCCACCGCAAGGAGAACTATTGTGGTGGTTTGGGGCCGTGCTACTCACCGAGCATCTCTTGGAGCTTGGCTGCCACGGCGTGACCCAGGCTCTCATGGCTTTCGGGCATCATATGCAGATAGTCGATATCGCCCGGCTCGGCAAAGTCGGCGGCATTCAAAAAGTCGCAGCCAAACTGCTCAGCCACATGCGCGTAGTACTCACCAAAATGTTCCGAGGCTTCTACGGAATGCTCGTCAAAATCGGTCATATATACGTCGGCGATCTGCGGCTTAATCTTGATAGGCGCCATCAGCAGAATGCGCGGACAAGGCGCAGCGTCGGTCCACGGAAACGCGCGGACGGCGCGAATCAGCGCCATGGCGCCACGGGCGATATCGGAAGCTGTCACGTTAAAGACCGTCTTACAGTCGTTGGTGCCCAGCATGATCACAATGGCGTCCAGCGGCTTATGGGCCTCGAGCAGCATCGGCAGTGCGCGGATGCCGTTAAGATTGGTGTTCAGATGGCACATGTCGTCGCGTACCGTCGTGCGGCCGTTGAGGCCTTCTTCAATTACATGCCAGCCCTCGCCTAAGTCACGTTGGGCCACGCCGCACCAGCGCACATCCTGCGCATAGCGCACCGCGGTGCCGTCGCGCATGCCCGCCGGATCGTAACCATAGGTGTTGCTGTCGCCAAAGCATAGAACGTTTTTCATCGTAAGCCCCTCGCTCAGTAAAAAACCGACGGAAGCAGCCTCTCCCGCCGGCTCGACCCATCTGTCAGCACGTACCGATTACAGGTACTTGCGCCAATCGTCCTCGTCCTCATCATCCTCGGTAGCAGCCTGGATCTGCTCGGCGGCGCGAGCTGCCGCAGCGCGAGCGGCAACCTGGGCATAGGACTCCTCGTTGCGCTTGGGGAAGTTTGCCAGCACGTGCTCGAACTTGGCAAAATCCTCATCCCAGCGCGTAGAAGGCACGGCAAAGAAGACTTGCTTGACCTTAAAGTCGCCCGACGCGAGCTCCTTGCGGAAGAGCTCGGCCACGGCCTCTGCGTCAAAGCCGTTGTTGTCGCAGCCCCAAGCGCCCAGCACGAGCTTCTCGCGACCTAGCTCGTCGCAGATGGCAAGCACAAAGCGAATGCGGTCGCGCAGGGCATCCAGCAGAACATCGTCGCTCACGCGATACTCCTGGCGGGCGCGCCTAACGTTGGGCGCGGCGGCCACGATCACGTCGGCGTATGCATGCACGTGGTTGCGGTCGAAGCGCACCGCAGGCACCACCAGCGCACGGTTTCGGTAAAGCTCGCAGTTGATGTTGCGGCGACGGTTCTCGCCGTACCATTTGCGCTGCTTATCGAGAACGTTGTACAGATACGAATCGGCGCACAGCGTGGCCTCCTGGCCCAGATAACCCTGAATATAGCCACCGCCCGGATTGGTGAACGAGGCAAAGGCGAGCACGGCCATGTCGCAGAACTGCGCATAGCCACGACCGTTGTCCAAGATGGCCTGCGTGGTGGAGGCATCGAGCACGGTGACCTCGGGCAGAACCGGAGCGGGCTCCTCGGCGGCAGGCGTGGGCTCGATCTCCGCGGCTTCCTCTGCGGGCGCAGGCTCGGCCACGGCCTCGGTCTCGACGGACGCAACCTCAGCGGTCTCGACCTCAGCAGCCTCGACGTCCTCGGCAGCATGCTCCTCAGCAGCCGCTGCCTTCTGGGCCTTGACCTTCATCGCCGCGACAAAACCGACAGGCATACCATCGAACTCGCGCACGCCGGCAAGCGAACGCTCGATGTCCTTGGCGCAGGCCTCGGACACAGCCGCCACATGGCGCTCGGCGGCCTTGGCACGCGCCTCGCGCTTAGGATTGGGCTGACCCGCTCGGTTGGACCTGCGGTTACGGTTCCTGTTGTCGACGTCTGCCATAAGTGGTCACCTTTCTCGGTCTCTGCCGCTATCGGCTTTTCCCATCCATGATACCCCGCCGCGTACAAAAAAGACGGCCCCGAAGGACCGCCTTTCGCATCGATTTACACGCACGGCAAGCACCGCCGCAATTCGCCACTAGTCGCGACGGCCAAGGATGTTCAGGATGCGCAAGAACACGTTGATAATGTCCACGAACAGATTGGACGCCATGAGCACGGCGTTGGGCAGCGTAGGCGGCACCGTCGTGGCAACATAGGTGTCGTAGCCAATAAAGCCGGCGAACACCACGATCACGATCAGGTCGGTGATGGACTGCGAAACGCCCATGAACATCAGCACGATCTCGACCAGAATCGTGGCAAGCAGGATGCCAAAACCAATGCCATACACACGCTGGAAGAACTTGGGGAAGGTCACGCCCAGCGCACCGAAGACAAAGGTGATGGCAGCGGTGGCGATAAAGGCGGTGTTGATGGTGGGCAGGTCGTAGTTGGCAAGGCCAAACGACGCAGTCAGGCCAAAGGTACTCGCAAAGATTACGTAGCCCACAAGGGACAGGCCCACGGACTGCTTGCTGGCGGCGGCCGACATCATGATCATGCCGACGATGGTCAAAATAAACGAGCCAAAAACCAGCGGTAGGGCGGCCCCGCTCATCATCATGCGCGCAAACGACATGGTGCTCGTAAAGTAAGCACCGGCGCCCATGGCACAAAAGCCCAAGAAGATGAGGGCAGACATGGCAAGATTGTACGCACGCGGCGACATCTCCTTGGCGCAACTTGCGCCGGCCTCGATGGGGCCGTTCTGATAGCCCTGGATATCGTTCATACTTCGTCCTTTCACAAAGCGCCGTGAAAGACGGCGCAGTAGATGACAAGATTCCTGTCATTGTACCCGAATGCCGTACGTCCTTACCCACGGCGCTCGCCCTCGAGCGTACGATCAAAGGCCCAGACCCACCAACGCATCACGTGCGCCTGCGAGCCGTCCGCCCGCTCGCGCGTCTGGTCCTCCAGATACAACTCGGTCGCATGCCCGCCAAAACGCACCTTATAGGTTGCCGTACGAATGCCGTGAACCGTCAGGCCAAACCCAGTGGTCGAGACAATCTCGTCAATCGTAAAGCAACGTCCGTCGACCCAGCAGACGGCGACTGGCACGACTTGTCCGCCCGCGAGGATGCGAGCCACGACGTCCACATACTGCTTGTGTACGCGCCGAGTTTTGCCGTCTGTCTGTCGATATTCCATGCCTCCTATTATCGAACGCATGTTTGCATGTTGTAAAGCGAACAGACTGTGGTTTTGGAGTGTCGTAGTAATCGCACGTGTCCGCATGGCGTGTTAGCAAAAAGAACACCCGCGGTCAACAGGGCTAATATTCAATTTTAGTGCCAAAAAGTTCACTTCTCCCATCAGAACTCGGTAAAGAAACCCGCAGGAGGTGATACGATTTATCATGTTTTTGTAACGTGCCTGCAAACTTCGAGAAAGCCCATATATGGACGTAACGTTCTCAACCTTCCTCGGCCAAATTGTGTCGAACCCAGTCCTTGCCGTCACCGTGATTCTCGCGCTCGGCGCCATCTTCGTCAACGGATGGACCGACGCGCCCAACGCCATCGCGACCTGCGTCACTACGCGTTGCATGCCCGCCCGCGCCGCCATTCTCATGAGCGCCGCATTCAACTTCCTCGGCGTGCTCATCATGACGCACTTTAACGCGAGCGTCGCCAACACCATCTCACATATCGTCGACTTTGGCGGAAACAGCACCATGGCGCTCGCCTGCCTGTGCGCGGCGCTGTTCTCCATCGTCGTCTACGGCGCCACAGCGTCGCGTTTTGGCATCCCCACCTCGCAAAGCCACAGCCTTATCGCCGGCCTGACCGGTGCCGCCATCGCCCTCGGCGGTGCGAGCAGCGTCAACGTCCACGAGTGGATGAAGGTCATCTACGGTCTGGCGCTCTCCATCGGCCTGGGCTTTGTCATGGGCTGGGTCCTGTGCAAGCTCGTCTCGATTCTTTTCGCCGCCGCCAACAGGCGACGTGCCAATGTCTTCTTTAAATACGCTCAGATCGCGAGCGCTGCGGCCATGAGCTTTATGCACGGCGCGCAGGATGGACAGAAGTTCATCGGCGTGCTCTTTTTAGGCGTGGCCTTTGCCAGCGGCCAGACGAGCGTCGGCGATGCAGGCATCCCCATCTGGATTATGCTGCTGTGCTCGGCCACCATGGGTATCGGCACCAGCGTGGGCGGCGAGCGCATCATCAAGTCCGTCGGCCAGAGCATGGTCAAGCTCGAAAAGTATCAGGGCTTCTCCGCCGACCTGGCGGGCGCCGCAAACCTGCTGCTTGCCACCCTTACCGGCATCCCCGTGTCCTCCACACACATCAAGACCTGCGCCATCATGGGCGTCGGTGCCGTCAAGCGCCTCTCAGCCATCAACTTCGGCGTCGTCAAAGACATGATGTTCACCTGGTTCTTCACCTTCCCCGCCTGCGGACTCATCAGCTTTGTCATGGCCAAGCTGTTCATGATGTTCATCTAGTCAAACCGAGCGTCCATCCGGACCGCAATACCTCGCCCACCCGACTTCGCCTCGAAAGGACCCACTCATGGCAAAGAAACCCGATTCGTTCTACTTCGACAACTACGTCGCCTGCGCCGACCTTGCCGTCCAGGCCGCCGAGCTGCTCACCAAGATTTTCGAGAACTTCGATCCCGCAAAGATTCACGATATGCTCAACAAGATGCACGCGATCGAGCATGCGGCCGACAAGAAGCACCATGAGCTTGAGGACGCCTTGCTCACCGCCTTTATCACCCCGCTCGAGCGCGAGGATCTGGATCTGATGAGCTGCTCACTCGACACCGTGCTCGACCGCATCGAGGGCGTCGTGCAGCGCGTCTACTTCACCAACATCCAGAGCATCCATCCCGACGCCATCGTCATCGCCCACAAGGTGACTGACGCCTGCCGCGCCATGAAAGACCTGATGGTCGAGCTGCCCAACTACCGCAAGTCCAAGACCCTGCGCGAACTCGTCATCCAGATCAACACCATCGAGTCCGAAGCCGACGAGCTCTATATCAACGCCATGCGCAACCTGCACGTTAACGGCAAGGACCCGCTCGAGGTCATCGCCTGGCGTGACGTGTACGCCTTCCTGGAGTACTGCGCTGACTGCTGTGAGAATGTGGCCGATGTCGTGGATTCGATTGTCATGAAGAACAGTTAATTGGGGGTACGTGTCCCGGCGGTCGCGGGCCCGGCCACTAATAACCTTTTTCACTCCGGCTGCAAGCAGAGTCGTTCAAAAGGTTATTAGTGGCCGGGCCCGCTCCCTTACGTACCACCATTGGGAACTTTGGCTGATAGTTATAGCGCAATGGGGGTTTGGCTGAAGGGACCTTTGGTATCCGTTCGGACACTTTGGCCCTCGATGAGCGTTTGGCTGATTGCTGCTTTGGGTACTGTTTGGGTTACTTTGGGTTTGTTTGATTTTTAATTGTTGGAGGGCTTGTATGTCTTATTTGGATCTGGCTCGGGGTCGGTATTCTTGTCGTGAATTTCAGGATCGTTCTGTTGAGCAAGCTGTTGTGGATGCCATTGTTGAGGCTGGGCGTATTGCTCCTTCTGCTTGTAATAACCATCCAACCCGTGTGATGGTGTTGGATACGCCTGAGCTTCTGGAGAAGGCTGCTGCTTGTCAGCCTCGGTTTGCTCGTGATGGGTCTATCTTTGGCGCTCCGCTTATCTTCCTTATTTGCAGCGTTACCGATGATGCCTGGGTGCGCCCGTATGATCAGATGAACTCGAGTGCCATCGATACTTCGATCGTCTGCGATCAGATGATGATGGAGGCCACCGAGCAGGGCCTGGGAACGTGCTGGGTATGCCATTTTAAGCCTGAGGTGGCGCAGGAGCAGTTCAATCTGCCCAAGGGCGTCTATCCCTATCACATGCTCGTCTGTGGATATCCTGCCGACCACATCGCCGATCCCGAGCATCGCGAGGCCCGTACCATTCCCCTCTCCGACTTCCTCCTCAAGTAGGTTTTGGGACATGCCTTAAAACCTACCCTTGACCGCTCACCCGTTCGCCGAGTTCTGCGCCATTATGTGCAGGGCTCGGTTTTTTATGTTACGCACTCCGGCACAGTCATAAAAAAGGACCCGCAAGCTGCGGGTCCTTTCTAGGCACTAAATTGTAGGCCGAATGTTAGTCCAGGTCGTCGGCAGCAAAGTTGTCGATCGGGGCGAAGGGATCGGCCACGGGGACAACCGGGTCAGCGACGGGCAGCGGCTCGGCGGGAACAGTCACTGCAGGAGAAGCGGCAGAACCGACCGGCGTGGAGGCCATCAGATCGGCCGGGAAGGAATTCTGGGCATCGTCCATGAAGTGCTGGATGAGCTTGAGATACTCTGCCTTGAACTCCTCACGGGAAGCCTTGAGACGATCGATCTCCTCGAGCTCGGCCTGCTTCTCGGTCAGAGCCTGGCGGATAACCTCGCGGGCCTTGGCGTCAGCCTCGTTGCGGATACGCTCAGCGTTCTCGTTGGCATCGTTGACGATGGTCTCAGCGGTCTGCTGGGCAGCGATCAGGGCAGCGGAAATCTGGCGCTCCTGAGCGGAGAAGTCAGGGGCGGGAGCAGCCACGGGGGCGGCAGGAACGGCCTGGGCGGTGGCATCCTGAGCTTGGGCAAGCTGAGCCTGCGCATCGGCAAGCTGCTGCTCGGTAGCAGTCAGGCGACCCTTAAGGTCGACGATCTTAGCGAGCATAGCGTCAACCTCGGAGGACAGCGTCTCCAAGAAGACGTCGACCTCAGCAGGATCGTAGCCACGCTTGGCCTCAGAGAAAGTCTGAGCCTGGATGTCTGCAGGGGTAATAGCCATAACAAGTCTCCTTTTTCATCGCCTCGGCGCTACACGCCCGACGTAAGTTACTAAGTCAGTTCTACACGAGTATACCTATAAGAAGCTGCAGAACCAGCCTCTGCACCAACTGCAACGCAATAATCGCAACGACCGGCGAAAAATCGATACCGCCCATCGGCGGGATGAAACGACGGAACAGGTTGAGCCACGGACCGCACACGCTATCAAGCACCGCGGCAATATCCTGAAGCAAACCACCCTGCTTCATGGGAATCCACGTCATAAAGCAGTAGACGACAATGAGCGTGGAATAGAAGTTGAACAGCGTGTTGACCAGCTGGACGATAGTGTAGATGTTGATGGGAATCTCCTCGTCTTGTCTTTACTTAAGGTAGCCGTCGGCACGAAGCTTCTTGAGATCGGAATCTTTGACCTCGCAACCGGCGGGCAGCACCATGAACACGCGGTCGCCCACCTCCTTGACCGTGGCACCCAGACCGCAGGCAAAGCCGTAAGAGAAGTCCAAGACGCGCTTGGCAACTTCGGTGCGTACGCCCACAAAAATCAGTGCGACAGGCTGCTTGGTGCGAACGCGGCGCACCACGGTCTCCACGTCGTCATAGCTCTCGGGGCGCAGGACATAGGCCGGCAGCTGCGGCGTGGCGTTGATGATATTGCTCGCATAGGCCGAGGCATCGCTCGGTGCAGGCGCGGGTGCAGCGGCGGCACGGGCGCGGGTATTCTCGGCATAGCTCGACGGCGTGTCATAGGCACCAGGACGATAACCGCTCGCAACACTGTCCTGCGAGCGCGAAGGCGGGTTATACGTCGTGGCATGGCGGGAGTCATCGCCGACCAGCTGACCGGAGCGCGTATACACGGCAACCGACTCAGCTTCACCGCGGCGCGTCTGGCCAAGCAGGCCGTTGCTCGGCTCGTCTTGGGTGTAGAAGCCCTCGCCCGAAGCACCACTGTAGCCGTTGTTCTGATAGCCATCGTCGTAGCCGTCATCGTAGCCGTAGTCGTCGTCCTGGCCATAACCCTGGTCGTAACCCTGCTGGCCGCCCAGGTGCATCTTATTTTTAATCTCGTCAAGGAAGCCCATGGTTGTGTCCTCTCGCGGTTTAGTGCAGGCGCCCCGATAATCAGTGCGCACTTCAGAGCCTTATTTTACTGCAAACTCCGGGCTAAATACTACCCTGCCCAGGCGAACGAGCGTAGAGCCCTCCTCAAGGGCAGACTCAAAGTCCTCGCTCATACCGCAGGAAAGCTCAGGCAGGTTCAAATCGGGATGCGCCGCCTCCAGCTCATCCCTCAGCTCACGAAGCCCCGCAAAGGTGCGGCGTGCCACATCCTTATTCCCCCGGGGCGCCATAGTCATAAGCCCCTGTACGCAAATTCCCTCAAGTTCTGCAAGCTCACCCGCGGCGGCGCGAATCTCATCGGGTGAAAAGCCTCCCTTCGACTCCTCACCACTCACATTGACCTCAATGAGCACACGCTGGGGGCCGACGAGCTCGCCTGCCTCAATCTTGCGAACAGCACGGCTCGAGATCGCCTGCGCCAGATGCAGCGAACCCACCGAGTGAATCAGCTCGGCTGAGCCCAGCACCGCATTGATCTTATTGGTCTGCAGGTTGCCGATCATATCGAAGCGCACCTCGGGCAGCTCCGGATGCTCCGCCAGACCCGTGAGCTTGCGAACCAGCTCCTGCGGGCGATTCTCGGCAAAATGGCGATATCCCGCCTGGATGGCGGCAACGGTCTCATCGACACCAACGGTCTTGGACACGGCAATGAGGCGCGCGGCGTCGTGGGGACGGCCTGCGCGATCGAGCGCCGCATAAAAACGTTCCAGAATCTGCTCGCGGCGAGCGCGCATCAAGTCCAAATAGTTATCCATTGCCAATCGCCTCCGCTGACAGCCAAACAAGTAGTCCCATGCTATCGCAAGAGCGCGGCCCCGCATGTGCAAGGCCGCGCTCACTTAGGTATTTACAATCTTTCGACGAACGGAATTACTTACTCCTCGTCGCCCTCGCCATCGTCCTCGTCCTCAAGATGATCGAGCAGGTAGCGAAGACCCTCGCTGACCTCGTTAGTGGGCACCTTGGCAACGTAGCGAGCGTCGACGGCGGGCCTCATGATAACACCCTCGCCCGAAGGCACGCGCATGCTCTCGAGCTCATCCTCATCAGTGCAGGCGATATCACCGGCAGTCATACGCTGTCCGGTCAACAGGAAGGTCAGACGGCAGGCGGCATCGATGGAAATCGAGGCGATGCGATCGAGATAGCGCGATACCATGATGGCGCGGCGCAGGTCGTCATAGTTGCTGCCGTCGTCCATAAAATCGCCCGTGTCCATGCGGTTAAAGGTGCGGAAGAACTTCTCGTAGGCGGCGTGCACTGGCTCGTCCTCGACGGCCAAGTTGCAGATGATGGACATGTCGTTGGTGACGAGCGCAGAAAGCGAAGAGCCCAGCACCTGGTAGACGGCCTCAGCCTCGGCCTCGACCGTGCCGACAAGCTCCTTGGGCAGCGAGATGTCGGCCTTGATCATATGACGCGTGGCGCGGCAAATCTGGCGAACCTTATCGGTCATGCGCTGCAGGTTAAAGTCGACGTAGATGATCGTCTGCAGCAAGCGGAAGTCGGAGGCGACCGGTGACTGCGTGGCAATCAGGTTGTAGCAGACGGCCTCCAGGTTGGCGCAGCGTGCGTCAATCGAAAGCGTGCGCTTCTTGGTCTTGGTGGCGAGCTTGCGGTCGTCGGTCACATAGGCCTTCACGGCATCGTGGAGGGCCAGATCGACGGCCTCGTAGATGCTCAGCATCTCGTGACGGGCCTCGATGAGCTGACGGGAAAACAGTTTGCGCATGGTTCACTCCAATCAGTTGGGTGCGGTCATGCCGCCCGCACAGTGAATACGCACCGGACCAGATCCGATCGGCTTGGGACTAGTCGCACCGATCAGCCAAAGCGGCCGGTGATATAGTCTTCCGTCCGCGAGTCCACCGGGCTGGTGAAGATCGCGTCGGTTTGACCATACTCGATGAGCGTAGCGGGCTCGCCGGCAACTTCCTGCAAGAAGAATGCGGTGTAGTCGCTAATGCGAGCTGCCTGCTGCATTGAATGCGTGACGATGATGATCGTCATCTCGGGCGCCAGCTCGGCCATCAGATCCTCGACCTTAGAGACGGACGTGGGGTCGATGGCGGAGCAGGGCTCGTCCATCAGAAGGACATCGGGTTGCACCGCAAGCACGCGCGCGATGCACAGACGCTGCTGCTGACCGCCCGAGAGCGCCAAACCATCCTTGTTGAGCTGATTGGATACCTCTTTCCAGAGGTTGGCGCGCTTGAGCGATTCTTCCACGATGTCATCGAGGTCACTTTTGCTAGTCACGCCCTGCAGACGAGGGCCAAAGGCGACATTCTCGTAGATGGATTTAGGAAACGGGTTGGGCTGCTGAAAGATCATGCCCACGCGACGACGGAGATCGACCGGGTCGACACCCTCGGCATAGATATCGTTGCCGTCGAGCGTCATGGTGCCCTCGACGCGCGTGCCCTCGATCAGGTCATTCATGCGGTTGATGCAGCGCAAAAACGTCGACTTGCCGCAGCCCGAAGGGCCAATGAAGGAGGTGATGGCGTTTTTGGCGATGTTGAGGTCAAGCCCCGTCAGCGCATGAAAGTCACTGTACCAAAAGTTGAAATCCTTGGCCGTAATGGCCGCTTGCTCCAACGTGGGAGCGGACTGATAAACGGACATGGGACTCCTTAACTAGCGACGCTTGCGCGACAGGAAGCGCGCAAACAGGTTGAAGGCCAGAATGATCACCATCAGCAAGAGCGCGGTGCCGTAGGCTGCGTTCATGTTGATGCCGTCGTTGGCAAGCAGATACAGGTGAACCGTCATGGGGCGGCCGGAATCGAGCGGCGAAATAGGTAGATTGATGGCCTGCCCCATGGTATAGAGCACCACCGCGGTCTCGCCAATGGCACGGCCGATGGCGAGAACGATGCCCGTGGCAATACGGCCAAAGGCAGAAGGAAGCACGATCTTGGAGACAACCTGCCACTTGGTGGCGCCCAGGCCATATGCGCCCCAGCGGATATAGCGCGGAACGGCGCGAATGGCCTCTTCGGTGGTACGCATGACGATGGGAAGCATCAAGAGCGCGAGTGCCAGGGCGGCCGAGACCATCGAAAGGCCCAGGCCCATGGCCTCGACAAACAAGGCGTAGCCAAACAGGCCCATAACGATGGAGGGCACCGAGGCCAAAGCGTCAGCAGCGTAGCGAATGAGCTCGACGACCTTGCCCTGCTTGGCGTACTCGGCCAGATAGACGGCTGCCAGCACAGCGATCGGCGTGCAGATAAGCATGGCGAGCGCCGTCACGTAGACGGTCGAGACGATCGTGGGCCAAATTCCGCCCTCGGCGTTGACGCCCTGGGGCCAACCGAAGATAAAGTCGAGCGAGATGTGTGGCAGGCCGTTGATGACCACGTAGGCGATGATAGCGACCAGCACCAGCGTGGTGATGTAGGCAGCGGCACGAAACACGCCAAGCATGATCTTGTTGGACAGGTCCTTGTTGATGCGGCCCTTCTTGCCGTGGGAAAGGGCACGCTTGATGCGCTCGCGCGACGAGGTCGTATCGACCGTCGTGTCAACGGAATCGGACATAGCCTACCCCCTCTTCTTCTTGGAAATCAGACGGACGATGCCCACCAGCGTGGCGGAGATGATAAACAGGACCACGCCCATGCCGAACAGCGCCGAGCGATGCAGACCCGAGGAATAGCTCATGTCGAGCGCGATCTGGCTCGTGAGCGTCGAGATAGGGCTCGCAATGCTGTCGGGAATAACCGGGGCGTTACCCACGACCATGAGCACGGCCATGGTCTCTCCGATGGCACGGCCCATACCCAGCACGATGGCATCCACGATACCCAGCTTAGCGGCAGGTAGCACGACCTTATAGATGGTCTGCCACTTAGTAGCACCCATGGCATACGATGCCTCGCGAATGCCCATGGGAATGGAATTGAGGGCATCGATGGTGAGCGTGG
>CATYHY010000020.1 GCA_958407085.1 uncultured Collinsella sp.
GAGCACAACCTTGCCAAGGTTGGGGTCGCGGGTTCGAGCCCCGTTGTCCGCTCCAAACGCAACAGCCCGGCTACCACGGTAGCCGGGCTTTTTTGTATCCATCGCATGGGCTCGAGCCCGAGAGGGGGCGATCGTTTTGGGGCGTGGCTGTGGCGTTGTTTGTCGCGAATGTCCGCTTTGGGCGTATCATCGTGGGCATCTCGCATAACCTCGTTGCAAGGGAGATACGCCCCATGGCTACAGAAAAGTCTTCTTCGCGCTCATGGATGTCCGATGCCGCGATCTATCAGATCTACCCGCGCTCGTTTAAGGATTCGACTGGTTCGGGTCTGGGCGATATCGCGGGCATTACCCAGCAGATGGACTATCTTGAGCGGCTGGGTATCGAGGCCATCTGGCTGAGCCCGTTTTACCCATCGCCTCTTGTCGATGGCGGCTATGATGTGGCGGACTACTGCGATGTCGACCCGCGTCTCGGCTCGCTTGACGACTTCGATGACATGATCGCTGCGGCTCACGCGCGCGGCATCAAGGTCATCGTCGACATCGTGCCCAACCATTCATCCAACCAGCACCCCTGGTTCAAAGCCGCTCTTGCCGCCGGCCCCGGATCGCCCGAGCGCGCCCGTTATATCTTCCGCGATGGTCGCGGCGAGCATGGCGAGCTGCCTCCCACCAATTGGAATGCCAACTTTGGCGGCCCCGCATGGACGCGTGTTGCGGACGGTCAGTGGTATCTGCACATGTTTACGCCCGAGCAACCGGACTTTGACTGGTCATGCCCCGAGGTTCATGCGCTCTTTTGCGACGTCCTGGCGTTTTGGAGCGATCGAGGCGTCGACGGCTTTCGCATTGATGTGGCGCAGGGTCTCGCCAAGGATCTCGACCGCGATGACCTCGACCGGTGGCATCTCGCCGAGGGCGATGACATGGTTGACGACGGCACCCATCCGCTGTGGGACCGCAATGAGGTCCACGAGATCTATCGCGAGTGGCGCCGCGTGTTCGACCGCTATAATCCGGCGCGCAGTGCCGTTGCCGAGGCGTGGGTGCTGCCCGAGCGCCAGTATCTCTATGCGCGTCCCAGCGAGCTTGGCCAGACATTCAACTTTGAGTTTGCCAAGGCCACTTGGACCTATGATGACATGCACACTGCAATCGAGAAGGGCTTGAAGGCAGCCGTCGAATCCGATTCCGCCTCGACCTGGGTACTCTCCAACCACGACGTGCCGCGCGTGGCGACACGCTATGCCCTGCCGCAAATCAAGGCGACGCGCTACCACCAGATTGCGCTCGACTGGCTCTTACGCGACGGGTCGTCTTATGACGAGGACCGTGAACTCGGCGAGCGCCGCGCGCGGGCGGCCCTTTTGCTTGAACTGGCGCTTCCGGGCTCGGCATACGTGTATCAGGGTGAGGAGCTCGGCCTTTTTGAGGTGGCTGACATCCCGTGGGCTGCGCTCGAAGATCCTACTGCGACCAATACGCGCGGACCGAAGCGTGAGAAGGGGCGCGACGGCTGCCGTGTGCCCCTGCCGTGGGTGGCGGCGGACGATCCCGCGCAGGGCGGATCGTTTGGGTTTTCGCCGGCGGACGCCGATGCGGCGCCCCATCTGCCGCAACCTGCATGGTTTTCCGATTACGCTGCCGATAGGGAAGAAGCGGACCCGACATCGATGCTTGCGCTCTATCGTGACGCCCTCTGGCTTCGGCGCAAGCTGCGCGGCTGCGCCAACGATCTTGCGTGGCTCGATCTTGACGGGCGCACCGGTCTTGCGGATGGTGCCGAGGGCGCCGAGGGCGGCGTTATCGCCTATCGCCGCGACAACGGCTGGGCGTGTGTGACGAACTTCGGCGCAGCACCCGTGGAGCTGCCGGCGGGCAGGGTCCTGCTCACCTCATCACCGCTTGCAGACGGCAGGCTCGCGCAGGACAGCTCTGCCTGGATCATGCTCGGTGAGATGTAGGGGTCTCTTGCGGCGAGATTGCGTTTGCCCGCGCCTTCCGTGGTGGCTGATGTCTTCGCGAGGTTCGCGAGGGCGTTGCAAAACTTTTTAAAAAAAGTTCTTGCATAGGATGCGGGCATCACGTAAGATTAATCCTCGTAAGCGGACATGGCTCAGTTGGTAGAGCACAACCTTGCCAAGGTTGGGGTCGCGGGTTCGAGCCCCGTTGTCCGCTCCATTTGGGCGTTTAGCTCAGGGGGAGAGCGCTTCCCTGACACGGAAGAGGTCAGAAGTTCAAATCTTCTAACGCCCACCAAATGTTCGCAGCTCAGAGGCTATGTCCTCTGGGCTGTTTTGTTTTGCTACCAAGCACGCCGTCAAATATGCCACCAAATATTGATCCAAGGTCCCCGTAGAGGTGCCGGCAGATTGCATACGTTCTGGCCGACCGTGACCGCAACATGTTGGTCAAGCATAATCTTTTGGATTCTTTTGGCGTGAGCGGCTTGGTTTTGGTAGGATTTGTCGGCGGCTTGACTAAGGGGGTTTTATAACTGCCATGCAGGTAGCCGTGTTGGTAACGTTTTACCGACTTGCCAAGAACCCCTCATAATTAATGCGTCTGCAAAATGACTAATTGCTTTGACCTGCTGAAACACTATATGTTGTGTTTGACCTAAAAAAAGAATACAGGATATAGATGCCTCTTTGTCGTATGATAGATGGCGGACAGAGAACGAGAACCTTATTCGCCCCATTTGGATAGATCTTTGAGCCCCTTGATTGGCTGCGAGGATTGTCCGCATGAGGGACTATGGTTATCGAGAACACAGATTGCGCGACGGCGCCGCAAGACAGGGGCACGCCCTGCCGGGCATCGTTTGGCTCTGAAGCGCAATGAGACTACGACGCGAAAGAGGCAAGAGGATGAAGATCATCAAGCGCAGCGGCACCGAGGTTGTCTTTGACATCGATAAGATCGTCAATGCCATCCGTGCCGCAAACTTGGAGGTCGAGGAGAGCTCTCGTCTTACCGACCGCCAGGTGGTTTACGCGGCACAAAACGTCGCCGAGGCATGCGAGAACGCGGGCCACACTGTTTCGGTCGAGGAGATTCAGGATTTGGTCGAGGACGAGATCATGCGTCTCGACTGCTACGAGGTTGCCCGCCACTACATCATCTATCGCTATGTTCAGAGCCTGAAGCGCCAGAAGAACACGACCGATGACAAGATCCTGTCGCTGATCGAGTGCAACAACGAAGAGGTCAAGCAGGAGAACTCCAACAAGAACCCGACCGTCAATTCCGTTCAGCGCGACTATATGGCCGGCGAGATTTCCAAGGACCTGACCCAGCGCGTGCTGCTGCCCCAGGAGATCGTGGACGCCCATAATGAGGGCCTGATCCACTTCCATGATTCGGATTACTTTGCTCAGCACATGCACAACTGCGACCTGGTGAACCTGGAGGACATGCTCCAGAACGGCACCGTTATCTCGGGCACGCTGATCGAGAAGCCGCACAGCTTCTCGACCGCCTGCAACATCGCGACGCAGATTATCGCTCAGGTTGCTTCCTCCCAGTACGGCGGCCAGTCGATTTCGCTGACCCATCTTGCCCCGTTCGTCGAGGTGAGCCGTCAAAAGATTCGCGGCGAGGTCGCCCGCGAGCTCGAGGAGCTCGGCGTTTCCGCATCTCCCGAAAAGGTCCGCGAGGTTGTTGAGGACCGCCTGCGTGACGAGATCCGTCGCGGCGTTCAGACGATTCAGTATCAGGTCGTGACCCTTATGACCACCAACGGCCAGGCGCCGTTCGTGACGGTCTTTATGTATCTTAACGAGGCCCGTACGCCTCAGGAGAAGCACGACCTTGCCATGATTGTGGAGGAGACGCTTCGCCAGCGCTACGAGGGCGTTAAGAACGAGGCCGGCGTGTGGATTACCCCGGCATTCCCCAAGCTTATCTATGTACTCGAGGACGATAACGTTCACGAGAATTCCCCGTACTTCTACCTGACCCAGCTGGCTGCCAAGTGCACCGCCAAGCGCATGGTGCCCGACTACATCTCCGAGAAGAAGATGCGCGAGCTCAAGCTGTCGAAGGGCGAGAGCGCCGGCAACGGCGATTGCTACACCTGCATGGGTTGCCGCAGTTTCCTGACGCCCGATCGCTCGGGCAACGGCTTTAACAATGTTGCCAACGCGCTGAACTATGACCCGACCAAGCCTAAGTACTATGGTCGCTTTAACCAGGGTGTTGTAACCATTAACCTGCCCGATGTCGCGTTGAGCTCGCACCAGGATATGGACAAGTTCTGGAAGATCTTCGATGAGCGCCTTGAGCTGTGCCACCGGGCCCTGCTGTGCCGCCATGAGCGCCTGATGGGCACGCTTTCGGATGCCGCGCCGATCCTTTGGCAGTACGGCGCCCTGGCGCGCCTTAAGAAGGGTGAGACGATCGACAAACTGCTCGTGGGCGGCTATTCCACCATCAGCCTGGGTTACGCCGGTCTGTATGAGTGCGTCAAGTACATGACGGGTCACAGCCACACCGAGAAGGAGGGCACGCCGTTTGCCATGGCCGTCATGCAGCACATGAACGACAAGTGCGCGGAGTGGAAGGCTGCGAGCGACATCGATTTCTCGCTGTACGGCACGCCGTTGGAGTCGACGACCTACAAGTTCGCCAAGTGCCTGCAGCGTCGTTTTGGCATTATCCCGGGCGTGACGGACAAGGGCTACATCACTAACAGCTATCACGTCCACGTGTCCGAGGAGATCGACGCCTTCGATAAGCTTAAGTTTGAGGGCATGTTCCAGCAGCTTTCGCCGGGCGGTGCCATCTCCTACGTCGAGGTTCCCAACATGCAGGACAACCTCAAGGCTGTCATTCGCGTGATGCAGTACATCTACGACAACATCATGTACGCCGAGCTCAACACCAAGAGCGACTACTGCCAGGTGTGCGGCTACGACGGTGAGATCAAGATTGTCGAGGATGACGGCAAGCTGGTGTGGGAGTGCCCTAACTGCGGCAACCGCGATCAGGAGAAGATGAATGTTGCCCGTCGCACGTGCGGCTACATCGGTACCCAGTTCTGGAACCAGGGCCGAACCGAGGAGATCCGCGACCGCGTGCTGCATCTCTAATACCGCTCCGGGGCTGAACCGAGAGGGCCGCTTGGGCTTTTGCTCGCTATTTCGGACAGTCCTGCGCAAGACGAAGGCCACATTAAGTGGCCTTCTTTGCGTGCGGAACTCATATCGAGCAAAAGCCCAAGCGGCCCTCTCGGCTCAGCCAAGTTGACGTAGCTGAGATACGGCATGCGGTCTGCTCACTCCTCGAAGTTCTAAGCGGAAATGAGTTGACTTGCAACAACGCTTTGCTTGCGATGGCGGTTGAGCTGCAACAGAGTTTTTATTAGACCTCGAACCCTATACTCGATGTTCGCTACGTTCATTGAGTATCGCTCGCGAGGGGTCTGGAGTATATCGTCCCGCCCGCAGTTTCGCAGGCCGAAGGCCGAGAATGTCTGAGGACGGGATGATATACTCCAGACCCCCAGGAAGGTTACCTATGAACTACGCGAACATTAAGTATTTCGACATTGCTGATGGGGAAGGCGTTCGTACTTCTCTGTTTGTGAGCGGGTGCCGTCGTGGGTGCAAGAACTGCTTTAACTCTGTTGCGTGGGATTTTGCTGCGGGCGAGCCCTTTGATCGCACCGTCGAGGACAAGATCATCGAGAGTCTCGACCATCCCTTTATCGATGGCCTGACGATTCTGGGCGGGGAGCCCATGGAACCCGAGAACCAGGCGGGACTCGTTGATTTTATTGAGCGTGTTCGTGCCACTTATCCTGTGGGGTCGGGGAAGACCATTTGGTGTTTTACCGGTGACGTGCTCGAGGAACTTATGCCGGGCGGTCGTCACTATACCGAGGCGACGGAGCGCATTCTCGCCTGCCTCGATATGTTGGTGGACGGTCCGTTCGTTCAGGATCTGTACGATATCTCGTTGCGCTTTAGGGGCTCGAGCAATCAGCGCGTGATTGATATGAACGCCACGCGTGCCCGTGCCGAGCGTGAGAACATTGCGCTTTGCGACGCCGTGGAGCTTTGGCGGGACGATCCGGTCTATTCGACCCATACTATGTAGGTGGCAGAGGTTGCGTGCCGGCGTGGTACCATAGCGCGAACGCTAAATCGAAAAAAGTGAGGCCCAGATGGTCGATCAGGAAAAAGTCGAGACTGCCATTAAGCTGCTGCTTGAAGGTATAGGCGAGGACCCAACTCGTGAGGGCTTGCTGGAGACTCCGGCACGCGTCGCCCGTATGTATGGCGAGATTGCCGGCGGTATGGACCAGAGTGCCGAGGAGCACCTATCCAAAACTTTTGCCGTCGCTTCGAACGATTTGGTTATCGAGCGCGACATTACGTTTTACTCGCTGTGCGAACACCATCTGCTGCCGTTTTATGGCAAGGCTGCGATCGGCTATATCCCTAACGGTCGCGTGGCGGGCCTGTCTAAGCTTGCTCGCACGGTTGAGGTCTATGCCCGTCGTCTGCAGCTGCAGGAGCAGCTGTGCGCACAGGCTGCCGATGCCCTCATGGAGTATCTTGCTCCCCAAGGAGCGATTGTGCTGATGGAAGCCGAGCACATGTGCATGACCATGCGTGGCGTGCAAAAGCCCGGCACCAAGACCGTGACGCTCGCTCGCCGCGGTGTCTTTGAGACCGATTCGGCGCTCGAGGAGCGGTTCTTTAGGATGCTGGGCCGCTAACCATGAGAGTCGTCAACGACTTTACATCGAAGACCGATGAGGGGACACCGCGTCGCGGCTTTATGGCTTCGGGCCTGACTCCTTTTGGCGCCATGCCTCGCATTGATTACATTTGTGCCAACGGGCTGTTCCGGCGGCACCTGGGCAACATTGCACAGTTGGAATCGGGGCGCATCTTTTGCCGCCACGGTATTGACCATCTGCTGGATGTCGCGCGCATTATGTGGATTAAGAATCTCGAGGAAGAGCTCGAATTTGACCGCGAGGTCATTTACGCCACGGCGCTTCTTCACGATATCGGCAAAGATGAACAGTATGAATCGGGTATATCCCATGATGTTGCAAGCGAGCGCGTCGCCGATGCGATTCTCGGCGGCATGCCCAATGACGTGGCGTTTGAGCCGGCCGATGCCGCAGCCATTAAGACGGCCATTCTGGGCCATCGAAAGCTGCGCGTGAACAGCCAACCGCTTGAGCGCCTGCTCTATGCAGCCGACAAAGCGTCGCGCGCCTGCTTTGCATGTCCCGCGCGCAATGCTTGCAACTGGAGCGATGATAAAAAGAACCTGTCGATTCGCGTGTAGTTAGTTTGCGCGGTCGGGGTTCTAAACGAAGGAGACGATTGCGATGAGTAACAAAAAACTGCCCGAGAATGCAACTAAGACTGAAGGTGCCGAGCTCGTTCGCCGTGGAAGGGGCGAAATATCCACCGCAACGGCGGTGCCCCACGTGAGCTATGACGATCTGCGCCATGCCGATCGCATCACCGTTGAAGGACTTGAGGTTTTTGCTAACCACGGCGTGTATCCCGAAGAGAACGCGCTGGGCCAGAAGTTCATTGTGTCCTTGGTGCTCTATGCCGACCTGCGTGCAGCGGGGGAGCACGATAGCCTGGACGCCTCGATTGACTACGGCTCGGTGTGCCACGATGTCGATGGTTATCTGCGCGAGCATACGTTTAAGCTTATCGAGGCTGCAGCCGAGGGTGTAGCCCAGATGCTGCTGCGTCGTTACCCCCTGCTGCTTGGCGTGCGTGTTAAGCTCGATAAGCCTTGGGCACCCGTCGGTCTTCCCCTGGCAAGTTGCGGTGTCGAGATCGAGCGCGTGCGCTAACCGGCCCTACAGCTCGTTGGCAGGCGGTTTTTTGAGCCGCTGCGACAGAGCCCTATTGTTGGGGCAGTACGTGTCGAGCAGGGCGTGAAACCGCTGATTGTGGCTTGGCTCGAGCAAGTGGACGAGCTCGTGGGCGACAACCATGTCGAGACATTCGACGGGGTAGGCGGCGAGCTCGCGCGCGATGCGAATGGCGCCGGTTTTGGGCGTGCAGGAACCCCAGCGCGTCTTCATGCTGCGTACGGAAACGCGGGAAACGGCGACACCCATTGCGATTTCGTATGCATGCACCATATCGCGCAGCTCCGTGGTGACCTCGGAGGCATAGAGCTGGTCGATGTGGGCTTGGAGCTCATCGGACGTTAGGTCGTCGAGGATTGCGTGCCGCTTGGCCTGTAGGCCTTCGTCCGATTCATCGGTACCCATAAAACTTGCGAAGGTGGCCTGCTTGGGTCGCGGTGCGGGTGATGCAAAGTTGTGATCGAGTGCGTCCTGTACCGTGATGGGCTTGCCCCAAAGTGCAATGATGGACGAGGGACTGAGCGGCTCTCGCACTGTCGCCTGACGTTGCTC
The DNA here is from genome assembly GCA_958407085.1 of uncultured Collinsella sp. Taxonomy (GTDB): domain Bacteria; phylum Actinomycetota; class Coriobacteriia; order Coriobacteriales; family Coriobacteriaceae; genus Collinsella. The sequence goes on from CATYHY010000020.1 coordinate 8,417, forward strand.
ACGCTGGGCAAGTCGGCTGATAATCCAGGCGCTGTTGCGCTTCACAAACGCTTCGATACGCTCGCGGCTGGCGCCGAGCGGTGCGCTGGCGTGGACCTCACCGCTCGATGTGACACGTAGGTTGAAGTTCTTGACGCGCTTTTTGGTAATGACGACGGGGATGGGCGTCCCATCCGGTCGGGATACGGAAATCGTAAACTGCTGCGTCAAAAGCGGTCCTTTGGATTGGGGACGGGCCGGCATGTCGACCGTTCGGCATGCCGGCCCGCTCAAGGGATGTGAAATTAATAGCGCTCAAAGAAGGCAAGCGCGTTGTCGCTGCAGAGCTTTTGCATCACGGTCTTGCCAAAGTGCTTGGAGAGCATGTTCTGGAATTCGGGCATCTTGCTGGCATCGGAGAGGAAAGCGGGCACCGTGGCACCGTCCCAGTCGCCGCCGAGCGCGATGGCGTCCTCGCCGCCCAGGTCGAGCCAGTGCTCGATATGTGCCGCCAGCTGGTCGAAGGTGACGTCTGCGGCGGTTTTGTCGGTTGCGTCGTTGGAAAGGAACTCGCTGCAGTAGTTGAGGCCGACGATGCCGCCCATGTCGCGAATGGTACGGAACTGGTCGTCGGTAAGGTTGCGCTTGACGCCGCAAACCGCACGGGAGTTGGAGTGGCTGGCGACGAAGGGGCGCGTGGCGTGGGCGACAACCTCGTCAAAGCACTCATCGTTGAGGTGGGAGACGTCGAGTACCATGCCGGCGTGCTCCATTTGCGTAAGTGCCTCGACGCCGGCGGCGGTAAGGCCGGCGTGGGTGTCGTGGCCGCTCGCGAGCGGTCCCTGCGCGTTCCAGCTGAGTGACGACATAAGCACGCCCAGGCTCTTGAGCACCTCGATCAGCGCGGGGTCCTCGGCAAAGAACGTGGCGTTTTCGATGGTGTGGATACAGGCGATCTTGCCGTCCTTGAGCGCGGGGCGAATGTCTGCGGCGCTGCGCACGTTGACCATGCGGTCGTGGTTGAGCATTGCCTGGCCGCTCATATGCGCCATGATTTGCGCCTGGAAGCGCGCGGCGTGGGCGGTGGGAATCTCGTCGGGGACAAACGTGGCGAAGCACTGTGCCCACGGCGTGTTGCCGATCTTTGCGAGCGAGATGGCGCAGGCGTTACCCTCGATGAGGTCGAAATCTTGCGGATGCGTTTCGTCGCCGGGGAAATAACCGTCGGTGCCGGCGGTAAAGCGCAGGTCGAGATCGAGCGTGGCCCAGCCGATTCGGTCGGCGGTGTCGCAGTGTAGGTCAAATACGGGATATGCCATGGTTCCTCCGGTTGCAGCGTTTCTTTGCAAACTGTCATTGAATTGTATGACTAGGGTATAGTTAGCGCCATATGTTCATGGCGGCCCGTGTTGTGCGCCGCCCTTATCACGGAGGTTTCCATGTCCAACCAGGGCAAGAAGGTCAAGACTCATTATCGCGGCACGCTCGACGACGGCACGCAGTTCGATAGCTCCTACGATCGCGGCGAGCCGCTGGAGTTCACCTGCGGCGCCGGCCAGATGATCAAGGGCTTCGACGCCGCTGTTGTCGACATGCAGGTGGGTGAGAAGAAGACCGTGCACATTCCTGCTGCCGATGCCTACGGCGAGCACAATCCCGAGATGGTTCTGACCTTCCCGGCCGAACAGGTTCCCAACATCGAGCAGATTGAGAAGGGCATGAAGCTCTTCCTGTCCACGCCGAGCGGTATGCCCGTCCCCGCCGTGGTCATCGATGTAACGCCCGAGGCCGTGACGCTCGACGCCAACCATGAGCTGGCCGGTAAGGACCTCAACTTTGATATCGAGCTCGTCGAGGTCGAGGGTTAGAGTATGCCTGAACGCTTGGTTTCGACGATATGCTTGGGAAATCTCAACGATCCGTCCTATGAACTCCTGCTTCGCCGGAAGTTGGGCGGCGTCTTTGAAGTTGACGAGCTACTGCTCGATTGGGACCAGGCTGATGTATACGCGTTTGTGGGCGTGACGGAGCTGGGGCGCACGGTCGATGTTCGGCTGGATACTGCCGACGGCGGTCGTCTTGCCGACGGCGACGTGCTCGCCATTGACCGTTCGGGCATGGTGCCCGTGGCGGTTGTCGTGCGCTTGCGCAGCGCCGAGGTTTATTTGGTCGAAGTTGACCGCATGGACCCGATTGCGCTCGCGCATTCGTGCTGGGAGATCGGCAACATGCATGCGCCGCTCTTCCGGGGCGACTCGGACGAGCATACTGTGCGCATGTATACGCCGGTGCAGCCTGTTTTGGGCCGCATGCTCCGGGGTGTCGAGGGTGTTCGGCTCTCGCTGGTTACCCGTGAACTCGATGCGGACCGGCGCTTTGCGTCGAGTGCGGCGGAGGTCGTCGTGAGCATGGCTCCCGACTTTACCATCGTAAAAAAGGCGCGCGGCTAAGCGCGCGTATGCGCAAGACGGGCTTTGAGGGGCGACCGATCAAGGTCCGTCTTGCTGTTGATATGAGGCTTTGGGGGAAGCATATGGGTCTTGAGGGAATCAAACTGATTGCATGCGATTTGGACGGCACGTTGCTGCATCCGGGGGAGCGCGAGCTGCGTTCCGAGGCCTTTGAGCTTATCGATGAGCTGCATCGTCGTGGTATCGTGTTTATGCCGGCGAGTGGCCGTCAATATGCGAGCTTGCGCTACCTGTTTGCCCCGGTGGCCGATGAGCTCGCCTATGTATGCGAAAACGGAACCCTGGTGATGAGCGAGGGGCGTGCCGTCGTCAAGCGTTCCATGGAGCGTAGCCTTGCTATGGTTATTGCGAATACCGTGGTTGCGTATCCCCATACCGACATGACCCTTTCGTGTGAGGGGCACATCTACACCATGAGCGGCAACGATGCGTTCGTCGACCATTTGCGCTATGTGGTCCACTGCGATGTGGCGGTGGTCGACCGTCCCGAGGACATCGACGAGGATGTCATTAAGATTGGCTTCCAGACGCCCGAGGTGGATTATCCGGCGGCCCGGGAGTATTTCGAGCGCCTCTTTGGCGACCGTGTCGATGTGATGACGTCTGGAACCGCATGGACGGACCTTATCGGTTTCGGTTCGGGCAAGGGCTCCGCGCTTGCCGATTACGGTCGTGTCCTGGGGATTTCGCCCGATGAGATGATGGCATTTGGCGACAATGAGAACGATCGCGACATGCTCAACGTCGTGGGCCATCCCTATCTGATGGAGAGCTGCAACCCCACCATGCGCGGTATCAACGATCGCGTCCGTTACGTGCACACGGTCGAAGAAGAACTGCGCCGCCTGCTCGCCGAGTAGGTTTTCGGGACATGCCTAGAAATGTACTGTTTGCTGTAACGGATGGGAAAGTAGATTTGCAGGCATGCCCCAAAGGCTACCGGCAGTCGGGGCAGAGTCCCTCAAAGATGGTGTAGTGCGAGCTGACGCTCCATCCGATTTGTTCGGATGCCCTGGCGTCGAGCTGGGCATCGAAGGGGAGCGGCACGTCGATGACGCGGCTGCACGAGGTGCAGATGATATGTGCGTGCGGCTCGATGGTGCGATCGAAGCGACTCCCGCCCGGCGTCTTGATCGAGAGGATTTCTCCGGCATCTGCCAAGAGATTGAGATTGCGGTAGACCGTACCGCGGCTGATTTTGTCATCCTGCGCGCGCACGACGTTGTAGATTTCGTCGGCGGTGGGATGGTTATAGCTTTGGCGCACGGCGTCAAGAACCAGCTTTCGCTGCCTGGTATTCCTTCTTTGCACCGCCATGCGCCTCGCCTCTTTTCTGTAAACGGCATGAAGCAAATGATACCTTATTTAGAACACAATACTAATAGCGAGGGCTAAAACCATCCTCGTTGGCAAGCGGGGTGCGAGCTTGAGCGTCTACAAGGCGAAAACGTGTCCCCATGCGCTCATAGGAGGCATGAAGCGCCTCGAGCAGAGACACGATGTTTGCCGGCGTGCCCTGTAGCTCCATCTCAACCGAGCCGTCTTCCATATTGCGCACCCAGCCGGTGAGGGAGCGCGCCTGTGCGAGGTTGGTGTTGGTGAAGCGGAAACCGACGCCCTGGACTTGCCCCTCCCACCGCAGGAAATAGCGCTGCGGGGCGTCTTGAGTGGCCTCGTCGCTTTCGAGCACGGTGAGCCTGCGGCGCAGCTCGAGCTCGACGCCAGAGAGCTTTTGGAGTTCGCGGCTGCCGCCGGCGACGCTGGAGAAGAACGTATCGAAGAAGCTCATCGCTAGGCCTGCTTGTCTGCGTCGGCCGGGAAGGTAATGCCGGCCTGCTGGCGTACGGCATCCATGATGCGCAGTGAGACGAGCGTGACATCGCGGTAGTGTCCGAGCTCGTGGCGTCCCGCCGGGGTCTCCCAAATCTCTTCCTTAACGTTATAGATACCGCCGATGGCGGTGATAAAGTCTGTGAGTTCGTATTCCATGGTGTTGCTCGATTTGGGAAGGTCGAGCACGCGGCCGTTGTCGCCCTGTTCGCGCGGTGCCTCGGTCGCCGAGCCGCGTACGACGTCGCCGCGATAGTCGATGCGGACGTTGCGGGGCGTGGACAGATGGTCGATCTGGATAGTGCCGTGCTCGCCTTCGATCTGCGAGGGCAGCAGGTCATTCGTAATTTTGGAGTGCGCGAGCTCGACGGAGATACGGCCACCGCCGTAGCTGGCGAGGATGGAACCGCAGCCATCGATGGGGCCGTGCGTGAGCTGTCGCGTGGCGGGGTCGAGCAGAGTAGCCATGCTCGTAAGGCCGGAGGGCATGCCGAAAATCTCGACCATGGGCTCGACGGTGTAGATGCCAATATCCATGAGGGAACCCGATGCCATATTGCAGTCGAAGATATTGGTGGCGCGTCCCGCGAGAATCTCGTTGTAGCGCGAGGAATATTTGCCAAAGCGCAATGAGGCGCGACGGATGGGGGCGATCTCACCCAGGGCGTCCTCGATGGCGTGGAAGGCGGGATCGTGGAGGGGACGCATGGCCTCGAGGGCCACGACACCTGCTGCCTCGGCAGCGCGGAAGACTTCCAGCGCCTGCGCTTCGGTGGCGCAGAAGGGCTTCTCGACGATGACGTGCTTGCCACCGGCGATGCAGGCAAGGGCCTGCTCGTAGTGAAGCGCGTTAGGGCTGCCGATGTAGACGGCGTCGACGTCGTCGGCGGACGCAAGCTCGTCAAGTGCGGTGAAGTTACGCTCGCCACCGTGCTCAGCGGTGAAGGCGGCGCCGCGATCTGCATCACGCGAGAGCGTGCCTACGAATGTAGCCTGGTCGTTGGCATTGACGACTTGGATAAAGTCGTCGGTGATCATGGATGTGCCGATGGTTGCGATGCGCAGCATGTGTTCCCCTTGCGTTGTTTGGCCTACAGGACGAGTGTAGCGCGGGAGGACATAAAAGCGTGCGAAAACGCCGTTACAGGTCGCTCTCGTTAAAGCCGGTGTCGATATCGAGGTTGGCTCCATCGGCCGCGGTGGTGGCGAGCTCGTCGCAGTGCTCATTGAGCTCGTGGCCGGCATGCCCCTTAACCCAGATGAACTCCACCTTATGCTTGCTCTTTGCGGCAAGCAGTCGCTCCCACAGGTCGCGGTTCTTGACGGGCTGCTTGTTGGCGGTCTTCCAGCCGCGTTTTTTCCAGCCGTCGATCCAGTGCTTGTTGAAGGCGTTAACAACGTACTGCGAATCGGAATGGACTTCGACATCGCAGGGGCGGTTGAGCGCCTCGAGCGCCACGATGACCGCCATGAGCTCCATGCGGTTGTTGGTAGTCTTGGCGTAGCCACGCGAAAGCTCGGAGGTGAAGGTCTTGCCGGCGGGGTTGGTGTACTTGAGCACGGCGCCGTAGCCGCCGCGTCCCGGATTTGATCGGGCCGAGCCGTCGGTATAGATGATGACCTTCACATGGTTCCTTTCGTTGGGTGCGTTTCGTGTGAGTGACCATTGTAGCGCCATGCCCGCCGGGGGCTAGCAATCTACGATTTCTACCCCGTCTTCCGACGGTTAGTTGGCGTGGATGATGCGGTTGAGCTCGTCGAGGTATTGCTGCAAGAGGGGAGAGGGCTTGCGCTCGTCGTGCATGATATAGCCTACGTGCATCGTTGGGGCGTCTGCTAACGGGATCGATGCCATACCCCATTGCATTTCATTGGAGAGGACACCGGTCGACAAGGTGTAACCGTTCGACGTGATAAGTAAGTTAGTGAGCGTTCCGCGGTCCGAGATTCGAATGTTGCGGTCGCAGGGGATATAGCTAAAAGGTTCCTCGGCGTAATAGAAGGAGTTTGAGGTTCCCTGCTCAAAGCTGTAGCGCGTATAGGGCGTGAGGTCGGCAAGGGACAGTTGAGGGCGGCGTGCGAGTGGATGGCGCTCGCTAACGAAGACGTGGACCGTCGCGTCGAAGAGGGGATGGAAGCTTGCGCGGGCGTCGGCGAAGGCCTTCTGCAGGACGCGGGCGTTAAAGTCATCCAGATACAGAATGCCGATATCGCTGCGAAATGCGCGGACGTCGTCGATGATTTGCGAGGTGGTGGTCTCGCGCATGATGAACTCGAACTTGCTGTCGCGGCAGCGCTCGACGACGTTGACAAAGGCCTCGACCGAAAACGCGTAGTGTTGGGCCGAGATGGCAAGGCGCGCCTGGGGTGTACCGCCGTCCTCGTAGCGGGCCTCGAGCATATCTGCCTGCTCCACGACCTGGCGCGCATAGCCTAAAAGCTCGGTACCGTCGTTGGTGAGCGTGACGCCGCGGCTGGAGCGCGTAAAGATTTCCAGATGGAGCTCCTGCTCGAGGCTTTTGACGGCGTTGGAGATATTGGACTGTGCGGTATAGAGGCGCTGCGCTGCGGCGTTAATTGAGCCGGATTCTGCCACGGCGATCAAAAAGCGAAGCTGCTGGAGGGTCATCGGCGCCCGTCCTTTCGATAGTTATCTAAAAAACCGATAACAGTTTAGCGCTTTTAAGTGATTGACCGAGCGAAACAATGCTCGTACTATTCAAAACACACAAAGGCGGTAGGTAATTAAGCCGATCACGGAACCGGGATGCGAAAGGAGGCCCGCATATGAATTGCTTACCAAGACGAAT
>CATYHY010000021.1 GCA_958407085.1 uncultured Collinsella sp.
GTTTGGGGTTGTACTTTGCCGATCTTCTTTCTCTTACACGCTGAAAACTGAAACTTCATATGCTCGATCTACTTAAAACCGCAACGGCGGTCTTTTATCAACTTATATGTCGGAACGCGTCTTTGCAAGTACTTTTTTGCCTTTGTTTCAAATGGGGTGGTTTTGCAACCGTCATACGCGCGCTGTGCGAACGTGCCCCGGCTCGGATAAGATAGTGCGCGATAAAAACGATGCAAGGAGGCACATATGGCAATTAAAGCCATCGCAATGGATATCGACGGTACGCTCACCAACGACCAGAAAGTGATTAGCCCGTGTACGCGCGAGAAGCTGCTCGCGGCGCAGGAGTCGGGCATTAAGCTCATTTTGGCTTCGGGCCGTCCCGCATGGGGGCTGCACGCCTTGGCGCAGGAGCTCGACCTTCAGAGTCATGATGGTTTGCTGGTGGCCTTTAACGGCGCTCACGTCGTCGATGCCCAGACCGACGAAGTGCTGTTCGATCAGGCTATGCCTGCCGACGAATTGCATCGCCTGATTGATCACCTGCGTAATTTTGACGTGATCCCTATGATTTCGCTCGGTCGCGATCTGCACGTTGAGGACTCGTACCATTGCATGATCACGCTGCCTGACGGCTCGCAGAAAAACATCGTCAAGTATGAGCGCGACGCGTGCGATCTTAAGATTCGCGAGGTGGAGAGCCTGCATGAGGTCGCTGATGCTTATCCCGTGGACAAGCTGCTGACGGCGGGCGACCCGGCCTATCTGCAAGCGCATCACGAGGAGATGTACGCGCCCTTTACCCAGACGCTTTCGGGTATGTTTACGGCCGACTGGTACTTTGAGTACACGGCGCCCGGTATTGACAAGGCCCGCGCGCTCGAGGGTGCCCTGCCCAAGCTCGGCATCGATGCCAGCGAGGTCGTCTCGTTTGGCGACGGCCAGAATGACAAGTCTATGATTGAGTGGGCCGGAACCGGTGTTGCCATGGGCAACGCCGTCGATGAGGTCAAGGCTGTGGCCCAGATGGTGACCGCCAATAATAACGAAGACGGCATTGCGGTGGCGCTGGATAAGCTGCTGGGTTAGAATCGCCGATAGTGCATGGCTCGGGCGTCCGCTTGCGGGCGCCCTTTTGTTAGGGAGGGTGCCGTGTCCGCATTTCCGTTCGACGCCGTTATCTTTGACATGGACGGCGTCATTGTCGATACCGAGTATTACTACCTGGGCGAGACTGCCGCGTTTGCCAAGGAGCTTGGGCTTAACCTGACTCAAGAGGAGTTGAACGGGCAGGTTGGTACCTCGCATCAGTTCTTCCTGCGTATGCTGGTCGATTGGTTTGAGCGCGCCGGGAAGGGGCATTTAACTGGCGAGGAAGCGTTGATCCGTTGGGACGAGTGGGCGCATAAGCGTCCGCGCGACTATCAGGCTTTGATTAACCCAGGCGCCGTGGATACGATTCGAGAGCTGCCGCGCCGTGGCGTTCGCGTGGCGCTTGCCAGCTCGTCTCCCATGGATAGCATCGAGGAAGTGCTCAATGCGTGCGGGCTGTCGGATGCCTTTGAGTATGTGGTGAGCGGCGAGCAGTTTAAGGAGAGCAAGCCCGAGCCCGACATCTACCTGCATGCGCTGGACCTGCTGGGGCTGCCCGCGAATCGCTGCTGCTGCGTTGAGGATTCGGTGCCTGGCATCACTGCCGGCAAGCGAGCCGGCCTGACAGTCATTGCCAAGCGCGAGGAGCGCTTTGGCTTTAGCCAGGATGCCGCGGACAAGATTATCGACCAGCTGCCGGAGCTGCTCACGCTTTCTTAGGAGCGCGGTAGTTGCGCGTTTTTCGGGTCAGATGAGTAAATACCCGACATTTTGGTGCGGCAGCAAGCATACTTTATGCTAATGCGGGCTTAAGGGCTTGTTGAATGCCCTTAAGCCCGCTTTTGACTTAATTGGGCTGGGAGAGGGTATATGCCACCGACTGAAGGACTAACTGACGGTAAAGCAGCGATACCGCTGTACCAACAGGTTATCGATATCATTAAAAACGAAATCAATTCCGGTGCCTACAAGGCGGGCGCGCGGATACCCAACGAATTCGAATTGGCTGAGAACTATAAAGTTGGCCGCGTTACCGTGCGACGCGCTATTGAGGAGCTCGTCCAGCAGGGCTATCTAACGAAGCGGCAGGGGAAAGGCACGTTTGTCAATGCCCCCAAGCTTAAGCGCAAGATTCGCCAGAAGGATGACGTCCAGAGTTTTTCGGACGCATGTCGCGTTAACGGAATGGAGCCGGGGGCGTGCGTCATTTCGAGAAAGATACTGCCGGCAGATTCTACCGAAGCGCAGTTCTTTGGTGTTCCCGTTGGAACTGATTTGATTTGCGTTGAGCGTGTACGTACTGCCGATGGAGTCCCCGTCATGCTCGAGAACAACATATACGTTTACGAGGACAACGCCTATCTATCAACGGCACCTCTATCTAACCAATCCATTTTTGAGTTCGTGCGCAACCGAACGGGCCGCACGCCCGCGTTTACCGACCCGTGCACGCTCGAGATCGCGTGCGCGTCGCCCGAGGTCGCTCGGCTGTTGGCAGTTCCCGTTGGCGAACCCTTGTTTTATATGGAAGCCTTCTTTTTCGATGAGCAGCGGCGGCCGTTTATCATCGGTCGTCAGCGGATCGTTGGGTCTCGCTACGTTTTTGACATCTAGGACATTGCGAATGGAAACGCCCGGTGGATCATCTCACCGGGCGTTTCCATACCGTTCACGGCGCGAACACAACCGTTCAACCGCGTTGCGGCAACCAGTTTGAAATTATCTTGATGAAGGAAAAAGCTGCTGGTAATCTATGGGACGTCATAGAACGTTTGCCTTATGCAAACGTTGAAGCGAGATGCGATGCAGTCTCGAGTTCTTTGGAGGTATCTATGTCAGATACGAAGGCGAAGAAGACAAACAGACGTTTTAAGTTCAAATTACCGCATGTCTATACGATCATGTTCTTGCTGATCGTTGTCTTTGCGGTCCTGACTTGGATCGTTCCCTCTGGTCAGTATCAGCGCAAGACGATTTCGACAGCGGCGGGCGAGCGTGAAGTCGCCGTTGCTGGAACCTATGAACAGGTCGATAAGAACTACACCGATTCCGAGACCGGCGAGACCATCAATCTGGGCCAGGATATCTTCGCGGTTCTGCAAGCGCCCACCAAGGGTATCCAAGAGGCTGCCGACGTCGTTGCGTTCGTCTTATTGATTGGCGGATCGTTCGCGATCATCACCAAGACCAACGCTTTGAATGCCGGCATGAGCCGTGTGATTAAAAAGCTCAAGAACAAGGACATCCTCATCATTCCCATCACGATGACGTTGCTGTCCATTTGTGGCACTACGTTCGGTATGTCTGAGGAAGCCCTGCCGTTCTATGCCATCTTCATTCCCATCATGATGGGTATCGGTTATGACTCGATGACGGCATTCATCATCTGCTTCCTTGGTCCTAACCTGGGATATTGTGCTTCGACCATCGACCCGTTTAATGTTTTGATCGCCCAAGGCATCATTGGCATCGAGGGTAATCCGCAACTGTGGCTGCGTGCCGTTTCTTGGGTCATCTTCACTGCCGTCGGTATCGCATGGGCCATGCGCTACGCCATGCGCGTCAAGAAAAACCCCGAGTCGTCCATTGTGTACGAGGACGATAAGCTCAAGCGTATTGAATTTTCCGTGACCGATGCCTCCATCGAGGAAGAGTTCACTATCCGTCAGAAGCTCGTGCTTATCGATTTTGCTTGCGGTATGGGCATTATCGTCTGGGGTCTTGTTACCCAGGGCTGGTACATGAATCAGATTTCCGCCGTGTTCCTTGGCATGGGCTTGCTTGCCGGTATCCTGGGCGGCCTTGACCAGCAGACGATCGCAGAGGAGTTCGTTAAGGGTCTCGCCGACTTTGCGTACGCTGCCGTCGTTATCGGTATCGCTCGCGGTATTCTGGTCATCGCCGAGGGCGGCATGATCATCGACACCATCCTCCAGGCGCTCGCTACCGCGCTCGCCGGTGCACCCGCCGCCGTCTACACCACGTTTATGTATGTCGTCCTTGGCCTGCTCTCTTTGCTGGTTCCCTCGAGTTCTGGCCTGGCGGCGCTCACCATGCCCGTTATGGGCCCCCTGACCGAGCTCATGGGCCTCAATCCCGAGGCGGCCGTCACCGCGCTCCAGTTTGCCAACCAGACCATCAACACCATCAGCCCCGTGGCGGGCATGACGGTCGCCGGTCTTGCCGTGGCTAGGATTTCGTTTGGCCAATGGTGGAAGACCATTTGGAAGTTCTTCATTTTCATGGTCGTCTTTGGCCTGATCGTAACGGCAATCTCTGGCATGCTTCCGGTGTAGGTGGTTGTGATGTCTGATCGTTTGACGGTCCTGACGACTAAGAGCGTCTTTACCGGTACGGGGGACCTGCCGTTTGAAGGTTTCGTAGCGGTCCGTGGCAATCGAATTGAGGCTGTTGGCACCAAGTGTGAGGTAGCTTCGTATTTGACCCAGGCGGACGAGGTAGTTGACCTGGGCGACCGCACTGTCATGCCTGGCCTGATCGATGTGCATACCTTCTATACAGGTTGGGCGCTGCGGACGTTGGGGTCTGATCTGTCCGGCATCGCTGATGCCAAAGAGGCTGTGTCGCTCTTGCGTGCATGGAAAGAAGGTCATCCGGATTGCGCGGCGGCTTTTGGCCACAACCTACCCGAAACGTTGGCATCGGATGTCGAGAACGCAAATACGGCAGCTGTGTTTGACGATTGTTTTGGCGATATCCCCGTCGTCTGCTTTACACCAGGAGCGGGGACCTGCGTTCTCAACGCTGCCGCCAGTGCGCGATATGGCTTTACACCCCAGGCGTGCTATGCCGAGAAGATCTGGCGCATGATGAGCGATTTCCTTGCGCTGCCCGAGGCGCGTGCCGGGTATTCGGACTACATGAGCATGCTTAACGAGCGCGGCGTTACCGCCATCAAGGAAATGGCGTTTGATGACTACTACGGCTTTGCCGACGAAATGGCTCGCCGTGAGGAATCTGGTGAGCTGACGGTTCGCGTCTCTATGATGTCGCAGCCGGTGGGCGCCGGTGCAAATCTGGCATATGCCCGCGAGGCGCGAGAGCGCTTCCGGGGACCGTTCGTTCGTTTTTCTGGCTTCAACCGTATGACCGATCGCGGCGTATGGGCGGGGCTTGCCGAGATGATTGACCCCTATGAGGACACGGCCGATGCGGGCGCTGCCGGCAAGACGGTCGTCGAGGAACCAGAGTGGGATCTGATTGAGAGCGAGCTGCGTGCAATTGATGCTGACGGCTTCCGATATTCCTTGCATTGCCAGGGCGATGGCGCCGTTCGTCGCACCGTGGCGCTCTATGCCTCGCTGCCTCGAGACGAGCATGGACGGATGCTTCGCCGCCATGCGATTACCGATCTCGAGAACTCTGACCCGACCGATCTTGTCGAGTTTGGCAAGTTAGGTGGAATTTGCGAGGTCTATCCGCAGATTCTGACGCTGGACCGGCGCGAGGATTGCCTATCGATGATGCGTCGACAAATTGGCGAGACGCGACTTTTGCACAGCTGGAATCGCCGCGGCATGGAAGATTCCGGATGCACAGTGTGCTGTGGAACGGATTTGCCGCTGCTGATTCCGAGCCTGGGCGAGTCAATCTACAGCGCGTGCGGCGGATTCTTCGCCGACGGACTGCCTGTGAATGAGGTCAACACGCTGACGCTTGTCGAGCTCTTGCGCGCTTGGACTGCCGGGGGCGCGTACGATCTGATGCGCGAAGACGAGCTGGGTACGCTCGAGGTCGGCAAGCTTGCCGATATCTGCGTGCTCGATCGGGATGTGTTTGACCTCGATTATCGCGACGCACGCGATCTTGCGGTTGATATGACGATGTCGGACGGACAAATCGTGTTCGATCGAAATAAGGAGGCATAAGATGTCTGAATCCAAACCGACGCTGCGCCGCGAGCAGATTGCGGGCATGAATATCCACTACATCATGTGGTCGCTCGATTACTTCCTTGATGTGCAGCAGCGTTTGGGCTTTGAGTCCATTGAGCTGTGGTGCGCAGAGCCGCATGTGACGCTCGACCACACGGGCTACTTTGAGGCTGAGGTCCTGGCGAAAAAGGCTGCAGACCGTGGGCTTAGGTATCGTACTCTGTGCCCCGAGAACGTTGTCTATCCTTGGCAGTACTGCGCACGCAAACCGCTGCATGAACAGCGCAGCCTGGCGTACTTTAAGCACGGCATTGAGCTTGCCGAGGTACTTGGGTGCGACCGTATGTCCGTCAACTCGGGCTGGGGCGACTGGGACGAGGACCGCGAGGAAGCCTGGAAGCGCAGCCGCGAGCACTTGTCCATTCTGGCGGAGTATGCCGGCGAGCACGGTCTGGTGCTTACGATGGAAAGCCTGCGTCCCGAGGAGAGCAACCTTGTGACGACGGTTTCCGATGCGAAGCGCATGATTGACGAGGTCGCGAGCCCGTACTTACAGCCCATGGTTGATACAACCGCGATGGGCGTTGCTGGCGAGACGCTCGAGGACTGGTTTGCCACCTTTGGTGATGGGGCAATTCACGAGATGCACTTTATCGACGGTGACCCGTATGGCCATCTGGTGTGGGGCGATGGCAAGCACGATATGGACGCCTTCGTTGCCACACTCAACGCCCATGGTTTCGACGGCATGCTGGGCCAGGAAATCACGGACGGTCGTTACTACGATGATCCGGCGGCGGCAGATGCCAAGAACATGGCCGCATTCGAGAAATATCTGATTGACTAAAACAACTATCGGCCACGCAGCCAACGTCATTGATTGCGGCCAAACAAGAAAGGAACTGGATATGAACGCACACGATCTGATCAAAGAGGCAATTGCCGAGAAGGGCAAGTTCGACAGCGTCTACTGGATTGCTTGTGGTGGCTCCATGATCGATTTGATCCCGGCCCATGAGCTTCTGCAGCGCGAGGCAACCACCTTCACTTCGTATATCTATACGGCTCGCGAGTTCGATATCATGCGTCCGCGTCGTCTGGGCGAGAAGTCCCTGGTCATCGCTTGTAGCCACAGTGGCAACACCCCTGAGGTCGTCGAGGGCTGCGAGATTGCCCTTGCTGCCGGCGCTACGGTGATCGCCCAGACCGACAACGCTGGATCTAAGATCGACACCGGTAAATGGACCACGTGGGTCTACCCGTGGGGCGAGGGCGTGCCGCAGGCCGAGGTCCCCGCTGGCATTTCGCTGTCGCTTGCGGCAGAGCTGCTCGATCAGCAGGAGGGTTACGCCGATCTTGCCGATATGTATGCCGGTATCGCCGAGATGGATAAGATTCTTCCCTCGGCACGCGAGAAGGTAAATGCCGAGCTGGGCGATCGCTTTGCCAAGCTTTGCCAGGAGCACGAGTTCTTCTATATTCTGGGCAGCGGTCCCAACTTTAGCCAGACCTACGGTTTCGCTATCTGCTCTCTTATGGAGATGCAGTGGCAGCACTGCAGCTACATCCACTCTGCCGAGTACTTCCATGGCCCCTTCGAGGCTACTCAGGATGGCGTTTTTTACTTCCTGCAGATGGGCTCCAGCGAGTGCCGTGCTATGGACGAGCGCGCCCTGGCGTTCCTTAAGACGCATACCGATACGCTGATGGTGCTCGATGCCAAGGAGTACGGTATGGAAGCCGTGCCGGCGAGCGTCCGTGCCTATCTGGACCCGGTGCTGTTCTACGCCATGAACTGCGAGCTGCGTGCTGCACGCGGCAAGGTGTTTGATCACGATCCCGATTTCCGTCGCTATATGGGTGTTGTCGAGTACTAGAAGGGGCAAAGGCCATGGCATTTAACGTTAACGCGCTCGGATTTGGCGACAACGTCGTCGATCGCTACGAGCATATCCACACCATGTATCCCGGCGGCAACGCGGTGAACTTCGCCGTTTATGCCAAGAAATGCGGTGCCGCACGCTCTGCATACATGGGCATTTTTGGCAATGACGCCGCTGCCGAGCATGTCATTGCAAGCCTCGAGGATGAGGGAATCGAGCTTGACAAGTGCGAGCAGATGATTGGCGAGAACGGAGCGGCTCGCGTGACCGTCGTTGACGGTGACCGTGTCTTCCTTGGCTCCAACGAGGGCGGTATCCGTGGCGATGCGCGCTATGTCCTCGATCGCTTTGACCTTGCGTACATGAAGCAGTTCGATGTGGTTCATTCGGGCAACTATTGCTTCACCGAGCGCGAGCTGCCCAAGCTGAAGGCTGCGGGCGTCACGGTCTCTTTTGACTTTTCGGACGACTCCACCGACGAGTACTACGAGCAGATTGCGCCCTACGTCGATTTTGCTTTCTTTAGTGCGGCGGATGCTGCGAGTGAGGACGAGATTCGCGAGCGTCTGGCATGGGTGAAGGGCCTGGGTCCGCGTTTTGTGTCGGCTACGGCGGGCGCCGAGGGCTGCATTGCTTACGACGGCGAGCGTTATTACCGCCAGCTGGCTAAACCGGTAACGGACATGAAGGACACCATGGGGGCGGGCGACTCGTTCCTCACCTCGTTTTTGATGTGCTATCTCGATTCCGCCAAGCGTGGTGAGGATGGCGCCGAGGCCATCGAGCGCGCGCTCGACTTTGCTGCCGGGTTTGCCTCGACCGTGTGCGGCATGGAAGGTTCTTGGGGCCACGGGGCGCCAATCGTCGAATAGCTTAAGAAAGCGTACGGCGGTCTGGCTATGAGGTCTTGGACAGCCGATGCAAAACAATAAGCGAAACGCGAAAAGGGGGCTCGCCATGTGGTGGGTCCCCTTTTGAACATTGGAGAAGACCATGGGTATTAAAGCGTGTGCGGCTGGTTTTTGCTGCGCGGACGTCTATCAAAACATCGGCGTGTTCTATCCGACTGGCAATGGCATTGACTGGGGTATCCATCTTGCACGAATGGGCGTTTCGGTATCTGCCGTGTCGGTTGTCGGCAAGGACGAGTACGGAGACAAGATGAGAGAGGCGCTGGCCGCCGAGGGACTCGATATCTCACATCTGCGGGTGGAGGATGGCGACACCTCGGTGATGCTCATGGCATTGAAAGACGGCGTCGATCGCGTACATCTCGAGGCGATCGATGGCGTAATGGAGACATATCGACCGAATGAAGACGACCGGGCGTTTATCCTGGAGCATGACATCATTCATACCGACCTGTTTGGCAATTGTTTGGACCTCCTGCCCGAATGGCATGATGCGGGCAAGACGGTGGTTATGGACTTCTCGGTGTTCAGCCAGGATCCCGAATATGCATGTGAGGCTCATTTTCCTTACGTAGACTATGCGTTCATGTCGTTTGAAGAGGACACTCCGGAGCTACGAGACTGGGTACGCCACGTGCAGGGATTGGGACCGCGCGTTGCGGTTGCCACGCTTGGCGAGAAGGGAAGCATTGCCTTTGACGGTGAGCGCTTCTATGAGTGCGGGATCGTGCCGGCGGAGAAGGTCGTTAATACCGTGGGTGCCGGCGACTCGTATATCGCCGGGTTTACCAAGGGCGTGATCGATGGCCTTGATATTCCGGCGTGTATGAAGGCGGGCGCTGAGCTGTCGTCCCGAGTGATTGGTTCGTTTGAGCCGTACTAGGGTCAAATGCCTGGAAAGGAGTACGAAATGGTTATCGACATGTTGGTTCAGCCCATGCTCTACAGCGAGATCTGTACGCCGGGTGATGAGCCTGATGGATTCGGTTTTTGGTCACGAGAATTTGGTATGGGGCATATGGGCCCCATGGATTGGGATGAGCTTCAAGTTGAGATGGACGTCTGCGACGTGCGGAAGAGCGTGCTCATGCCGCTCGATGTAACCACGGCATGCGGAGGACACTTTGGCACCAATGACCAGATTGCCATGCTGGTTGCCGCGCACCCCGATCGTCTGTGGGGATTTGCGAGCGTAGATCCCCAGGTGAGCGGTGCCGCAGACGAATTGGAGCGCGCCTTTACCGAGTTGGGGGCAAAGGGGCTTTGCCTGCATCCGGCAAAGCAGGGTTTTGCCCCCGATGATGCTGTGGCCGAGCCGCTTTACGAGCTGTGCGAGCGCTATAACAAGCCGGTGGTTTTCCATGCCGGTATGTCTTGGGAGCCGGGCGCAGAGCTCTCGCGCAGTAACCCGCTTGCATTTGAGCACGCAATCGCAACGCATCCAAATGTGTGCTTTAGTTTGACCCACTTTGGCTGGCCCTGGGTGCGCGAGACCGTGGCGATGCTGCTCAAGTATCCCAACTGCTACGCGGACACCTCTATCACTTACATCGATTCGCCCGAGGAGATGATGCAGCGTCTTTTCACGGTCGATATGGGGCCGTTGTGGTATGAGCGCGCGCTATCGCATCAAGTGATGTTCGCCAGCAATACGCCGCGTTTCCGTGCATTCAAACTCAAGCGGGCGCTCGATACCGTGCCCATGCGCGATGATGCGCGAGAAAGGCTCTACTGGGGTAATGCCCTGCGTTTTCTTGAAGGGGATGAGTAAACATGGTGACACTCGAGACATTGAGCTATCTATCGACTGCTCCGGACCAGTTCATCGATATTACCGAAGACGTGCACGCCGCCATCGAACGCAGCTCGGTGACCAATGGCTTGGCAGCGATTATTTTGTCGCATACGACCTGTGGAATCGTGGTAAACGAGGGGCTGCCCTGCGTGGAGACGGATCTTATGGAGACGCTTGATCGCATCGCCCCACTCGATGCCCCCTATGCGCATGCACACTTCCTGCCGAGCTATGGAGCCACCGGCAACAACTCCTGTGGGCATATCAAAAGCATGATTTGTGGAAACAGTTGCTTCTTTCCCGTCCAAGATGGCCACATCGTGTGCGGAGGTGCCCAGAACATCTATCTTGCGGAGTTTGACGGTCCGCAGAAGCGAAAAGTGTTCGTCGAAGTGCTGGGGGAGTAGCGTCCCTGCAATAACCCTATGAAGGAGCACGTTATGTCGTTTCTAACTTCGATGTTCAAGACCGAAAAGCCGGTTATCGGAATGCTGCACCTGCGTCCTCTGCCGGGCGATCCACTGTATTACCCGGGCGGAAGCGTGTCACAGGTCGTGGAAGCCGCCAAGCGCGATCTCGAAGCGTTGCAGCAGGGCGGTGTCGATGGCATTTTGATTACCAATGAGCTCTCGATGCCCTATGAGCAGCATGTTTCTCCCTCAACCCTTGCATCGATGGGCTTTGTAATCGGGGCTCTATCCCATGATCTGTCGACTCCTTGGGGAGCTGAGGCTATTTACGATGGCGATGCCACAATCGAGCTGTGCGCTGCCGTCGACGCGCAGTTCACACGCTGTAATTTTTGCGGTGCCTGGGCCGGTGATCTCGGGCTGATTAACCGAGATTTCGCTCACACCATGCGTCGCAAGGCGGCGCTGCGCCTGGATGACCTCAAGCTTTTTCACTTCATCACGAGCGAGGGGGAGGTTTATCTCAACGACCGCACGACTGCGGACATTGCCGATTCGCTTCTCTTTAATTGCCTACCGGATGCGATGGTCATCGGCGGTTCGGCTGCCGGTCGTGGCGCTTCGGGCGAGCTTGCCGATGAGGTCCGCGAGCGTGTTGACCAAGTACCTGTGGTATGTGGTACCGGTTGTCGCGAAAATACCGTGGCTGACGTATTTGCTCACTACGATGGCGCGTTTGTCGGCACGTGCTTAAAGCGCGACGGAAAGCTGGATGCCCCGGTCGATGTTGAGCGGGTAGCTCGTTTTATGGCTACCGCTCGTACGGCGCGAGGGGAGTAGGCACCTATGGCGCTCTATCTGGGTATTGATATTGGGACAAGCGCCTCTAAAGGCGTTTTAATCGATGATCGATGCAACATCGTTTGCCAGGCCTCTTGTGGACATGAGACGGACAACCCGCGTGATGGATGGTACCAGCATGATGCGGAGGCAGTTTGGTGGGGCAATTTTTGCCGCTTGTCGCGCGAGCTGGTGGTGCGATCGGGGGTTAACGCGGCGCAGATCGGATGCGTCGGCCTTTCCGCATTGGGTTGCGACTGCGTGCCGGTCGATACCGAGTGCAACGCGCTGGCGCCCGCGATTTTGTACGGAGTCGATGCACGTTCGAAGCCGCAGATTGACGAGCTTCTTTCCGAATATGGGTCAGATCGCGCACGCGAGCTTTTCGGACACGATCCCTGTTCGTCAGATATTGCTCCCAAGATTTTGTGGTTTAAGGAGAATATGCCCGAGGTGCACGAACGTGCCGCAAAGTTCCTGACGGCGTCATCGTTTCTGTGCGCAAAGTTGACGGGGCGTTTTACGGTGGACCGTTATTTGGCGGAGGATTTTCTTCCCCTATACGACCGCTACACCTGGAAGGTTGATGCTCGGGAATGTGCTCGTTTCTGCCGGCCTGACCAGATGGCTGAGGTAATGTCGGCTACCGATATTGCCGGGGTGATTACGCGGCGTGCGGCTGAGGCGACGGGGCTCGCGGCAGGGACACCTGTCTTAGTGGGAACGGGCGACTCTGGTGCCGAGGCCATTTCGACGGGTGTATTCCGTCCCGGCGATATGATGGTTCAGTTGGGGAGCACGGCGTATTTCATCTACCTAGCTGATCATATGGTCGATGATGCCCGGCTATGGCCAGGGACGTTTATCATTCCCGGAACTTATGGGATCTGCGCGGGGACCAATACGGCGGGTGCGCTCACATCGTGGCTGCGCCAAGAGCTGTATCGCGACGCCGTAGAGGCCGAGGGCCACGGTGGCCCCGATGCATATACGGCTATGGCGCATGATGCCGCCGGTGTGGCGCCGGGTGCCGATGGGCTCCTGTGCCTGCCGTACTTTGCGGGGGAGCGTACTCCTCTCAACGATCCCGAGGCGCGCGGCGTCTTCTTTGGCCTGACCGGAAGGCATACGCGAGCCCATATGGTTCGCGCCGCCTTGGAAGGCGTCGCGTATACCGTTGCATCCCATGTCGACATTATCGAGCGAGAGCATAGACTGCCAATTGGGCGCATTATGCTTGTCGGAGGTGGAACCAAAAATCCAGTTTGGATGCAGGCCATCGCCGACGTATGCGGGCGCGAGGTCTCGGTTGCCAAGGTTACGGTGGGCGCATGCTTCGGTGATGCCATCATGGCAGCTCTCGCAGGTGGCGCCTATACATCATGGGATGAGCTCGCCCAAGTCCTTGGCGTTGCGCAAACAATCGTGCCCGATATGGCAGCCCACGAGTTATATGCGTCGCGCCGTCATATCTTTGACGAATTGTATACACGTAACCGTGATCTCATGCACGAATTGGTGTAATGCTGTCGAACTGTACTGCCTTCCAATAGGGACTGCGTTGTGCGATTCGCATGTTCCTTGGCATTTTTGCCCACAGGGGTTAGCGAAGGTCAAATACAGAGCGCGCATTTGCTAAAACTGCCGACTCAATGCGCTTTGCATCGCAGTTTTTGAGCGAGGCAATGCGCATCGAGGTCCTTGTGAGCGATTTGATGAGCGACTGCGCGCTTGTTTCTGTGTTTGGTTCGGCCGGCGCATCGGTCTCGAGCAGTAGGCGGTCGAGTGGAATCTGTCGTGCGTATTCGCGACCGCGCTTGGTCGCGAGCATGCGTTCGTTGACGGAAAAATAACAGCCCGCATTACGCGCGCGGACGAGTTCGTCCGAAGTACCGCTAAACCAGTGGAAGATGATAACGGGGGAGTCGGGGTTTGGGATGAGTAGTCCATGCGATTCGAGGACGTCCAGTACGGCTCCTGCCGAACGAACGGCGTGAATTGATATCACGCGTCCGGTAAGAGGATGCTGCACGAGCGCATCGCAGAGCCGGTTAAGTGCCTGTATTTGTAGCGGCTCACTTCCAGCAAAGCGCGCGGAAAAGTCGAGTCCGACTTCGCCGATGTAGCGTTCTTGGGCAGCAACTTCGCAAAGCAGATTGACTTCGACAAAACCGCAGTGGCCATCGGCGAGCCACCAGGGGTGAAGCCCAACGCCGGCGATGATGCCTGGTTGGCGACAGGCGCGCTCGTTTGCGGCCGAAAAGTCGCGCGGATTGACGCCGCAGTCAAATAGACCCAAGCCCAGCGCCGTCGCCTCATCGGCAACGGCGTCCGGGTGAGCCATTAAATCAAGATGGCAGTGTGCATCAAATAACCGGGGCTCCATCTCGGTGCGCTCCGCTAGTCCAGACGTTGGCCATCGGAGCGTACGCGCTCAGTGCCGCGGCCGCTGATCTGGCGGATAACCTCGCCGGCAATCATCTGGCCCATGATGGGCGGCATAAAGCTGGCGGTTCCCAGCTCGGTGCGCTCGTGGATGTTGGAAGGGTCGCGGGGCTGTGTCTTAACCGATTCCTCGCAGCTAAACAGTACATGCAGGCTCTTGATTCCGCGCTTCTTGCATTCTTTGCGCATGATACGGCTCATGGGGTCACGTACCGTATCGAAAATGTCGGCAAAGCGGAGGCACTCGGGATGGAGCTTGTTGGCCCCGCCCATGGAGCTAACCAAACGAATGTCGTGGTCCTGAGCATATTTGGCAATGGTGAGCTTGGCCGAGATGGTGTCGATGGCGTCGACGACGTAGTCGAGCTTGCCGTCCGTCTGCTCCAAAACGCTCGCAAAGAACTCATCGATGTTATCGCTCAACAGGTATTCAGTTCGCTTGATGACGGTGGCGGCAGGATTGATATCGTGGATCATGGCCTCCATCACGTCAACCTTGCGCTTGCCGACGGTGCTGTGAAAGGCGATGGCCTGGCGATTGATATTGCTGAGCGCGATGATGTCCTTGTCCAGAATGACGAAATGTCCGATGCCGCCGCGGGCGAGTGCCTCGCAGCAGTTGGAGCCCACGCCTCCGCAGCCGAGCACCAGCACCGTAGCATCGGCGAGCTTATCGAGTGCCTCGCGGCCCATGATGATCTCGAGCTTGGTGTCGCGTGTCTCGATGGGAGTTGCGGCTGTGGTTTCGGTCATAAATATCCTCCGATGGGGAAGCGAATCGTGTTTTAGCTATCGTCATTATAGGTAATCGCCCATAGGTTGCGATGGCGTTTGCTTTGATGTGGTTTGAAGCATTGCGATTAGATAGTTAGACAAACATCTAAATATCGAGTATAGTGTGCGCGTCATGAGAGATGATGAGAGGAGGTCTTATGCCGGGAGAGGGTTTTAAGGCGCTGGCCGATCCTACGCGGCGGCGCATTTTGGAACTACTGCGCGAGGGCAATTGTACGGCCGGGGAGCTTGCCGAGCATTTTGACATTAGCAAGCCGTCACTGAGCCATCACTTGGCGACGCTTAAAAACGCCGGGTTGGTAACCGACGAACGTCATGGCCAAAACATCGTTTACAGCTTAAACACCACCGTCATGCAGGACTTGATCGGTTGGTTTATGGGCTTTACAAACACGGAAGGTGATAAGGATGAATAACGAAAACAAG